>NZ_FUGE01000129.1 GCF_900162825.1 Psychrobacter piechaudii | reverse complement strand
ATCTTTTTACACCAGTTAATAAGCCAAAGCCTTTTGCCTCTTATGGCATCTAGCGGTGACTTAGGTCTAGCATAAAATAAAGTTAGTTGACGAAACCACTTTATCGGATTAGACAGCAATAATAAATAGCTTTTATTCATAAAAATTTAAAGTTATGTGAGAAGTTGTGACATATCCCAAGTTTATTAACGTTCTCTATACAGTATAAGCACAAAGTAAAAGCGGTTCATGGTGATTAATCTACAATTTTGCTACAATGTGTTCCAATATTAACTACTTGCTCCAATATTATAAGAAACATATAAAGTCATTTTTATTACAATTGTCCTGTGATACTTTTTACGATAACCGTTAAAATAGCAGGATTAAGTGAAAACACAGTCAGCTATAGAAATAGATTGTAGAAAACATAATCTCTTAGCATTTGATTTAAATATTAGTCCGCTTTATTAGCTGATTATTCCCACTACAACAGAGTTTATATATGAATAAAGTAATGATCCCTAAGTTTTTAGCAGTAGCCCTAGCCAGTACTCTTGCTTTTGGTTGCGCCAATAACGGCAACAAGTCTGACCAAAGCAGTTCAAGTTCAACGGTTACTGAAAAGAGTACGGACCTTGAAAAAGTAGGTTACAGCATTGGTTATGCTACTGCCGAAAGTTACAAAGAGTCATTAGATGATTTAAACCTAGATACTTTTGAGATGGGTTTTCGCGATGCATATGACGGCAAAGAAGCGGTTTTAACCAAAGAGCAAATGCAAGAGGTTATGACCAAGTACGAAGAAAAGAAACAAGCTGAAATGATGGAGAAGATGAAGCAAGATGCAGTCACCAACAAAGCAGCCGGTGATAAATTCTTAGCAGAAAACGCCAAAAAAGAAGGCGTGAAAACTACAGCTTCTGGTCTACAGTACAAAGTGCTTAAAGCAGGGACAGGTAAGCCGGTTGCTGGTAGCGAAATGGTTAAAATCAACTATGAAGGTAAGTTGCTTGATGGTACCGTTTTTGATAGCTCGTATGACAGAGGTGAGCCAGTTATATTCCCGGTAGAGGGAATGATTCCAGGCTTTACTGAAGGCTTGAAGCTGATGAAAGAAGGCAGTACTTATGAGCTATATATTCCAGCGGATCTGGCTTATGGTGAAACAGGTAATGCCGGTATTGATCCTAACAGCACCTTAATCTTCAAAGTAGAAATGATCGAAGTTAACCCTAAGATGCCTGAGCAACCTGCTCAATAAAAGTATTACCAACAAAATTGTAATGCTCATAAAAAAACACCTGCTTTTACAGCAGGTGTTTTTTTGGCTAGAAACTAGGGATTACAGTTTCTTTTTAAAAACTTTAGAGTTGCGGCCATTATGGTAAGTGGTGCGGCGAGGCTCGGGTAGAGCGTCTGCATTGACTTCGACAAACCCTTGTTCGACGAACCAGTGCGCGGTCCGAGTGGTTAAAGCAAATAGGTGATGACGACCATGACTGCGGGCCTGCTGTTCTAAAAAGGCCAATAAATCAGCGCCACGACTGCCATTACGATAGTCGGGGTGGATGGCAATAGAGGCGACCTCAGCGGAATCTTCATCTAGGGGGTATAGGGCAGCACAGCCTAAGATCATACCATCACGTTCAATAACACTATAAAACTCAATCTCTTGCTCCAAACGTTCACGAGAGCGCTGTACTAAAATGCCTTGCTCCTCTAAAGGAGATAGTAATTCAATCAAGCCCACCACATCATCAATGGTGGCTCGGCGAATTTCTTCATAAGGATCGTGGCTGATTAGAGTGCCAGAGCCATCGCGGGTGAACAGCTCTTCTAATAAAGCACCGTCTTGAGCGTAAGAGATGATATGAGTACGGTGAATGCCTTCGCGACAAGCTTGGGCGGCACAGTGTAGGAAGTAATAAATTTCACGATCTAGATCGCGATCTCTTAAGAAGCGATCCACTTCATTTGGAATCATAGCATGAAGCAGACGACCTTCTTCATTGATGCCTGTTTCACTGCCTAAGAAGATCAGTTTATCGGCATTAAGTGCCACGGCAGCTTTTAAGGCCACATCCTCACCCAGCAGGTTGAAAATCTCGCCAGTGGCAGAGTAGCCCATGGAGCCTAAGATCACTATATGATTATGGAGTAGGTTATTTTTAATGGCCTCTACATCAATAGAGCGCACTTCCCCTGTCATTTGGTAGTCAACCCCATCTCTGACCCCATAAGGTCTCGCTGTGACGAAGTTACCGGATACGGCATCAATACGCGAGCCATACATTGGGGAGTTGGCCAAACCCATAGAAAGCTGGGCTTCAATTTGTAGGCGAATGGCACCCACAGCTTCTAAAATAGTAGGCATGGCTTCACGAGGCGTGACACGAATGTCTTTATGTAAAGGAGAGTCAATGCCAAGTTGGGAGAGGTTTTTTTCAATCTGTGGACGAGCGCCATGGACTAAGACCAGCTTAATACCTAAGCTATGCAGTAACGCAAAGTCATGAATTAAGTTGCTAAAATTAGGATGGTTGACCGCCTCACCGCCAAACATAACGACAAATGTTTTACCCCTATGGGTGTTAATATATGGAGCGGAATTACGGAACCAATGGACATAGTCAGGAGTTATTTGTGGCATAGCAGTGTCATTCATATTAAATATCACAATAGGCTTAAGGCGAATAGTAAGAAAATATACGCTTTTACGATAGCAAAAAATGCCAACTTGGGCTATCTTTATTTTACTAATCAAAGTGAAGCAACTGACTTGATACAGCTTAATACAGACAGTTACGCCAATTTATTGCATACTAGCTGTTTTGAATTTGCTGTTAAATTTATATTGAAGTTGTTTGTATAACTTGAAGAGATAGAGTCCGTCAGCTAATCTCACTTTATTGACCGAGAATGATATGGACAAAATGGGCATAAGGTCTTTAGGGTAGCCATACTGTGGCTGGCATGGCTAAGGACTCAATTGTATACTGATTTTATTAACACTTTATAACCCCACATAAAAAGGAAAGGTATCTTATGAAATTTCATGCTTCAACTCCCGCTAAATTGGCTTCTAAGCTAGCTAGTAAGACTGCTATTGCCTCATTAATGCTGGCAGGTAGTCTAAGCGCCCAAGCGATGTTACCGACGCCAGAGCCTGAAATGAGCAATCCAAGCAATGCCCAAAATGCTGCGGTTATGCAGCAAGGTCAAACCAATCAGGCCGGTAAGCTAACTACTAAGACGGTAGCTGCCTTAGTGAGTGTTGATGCCCAAGGTCAACCTGCTTTAAAGCCTATCGACGCCAATACTCGTTTAAGAAAGGGTAATGTGATTGAGTATCATAGCTATTTCACCAATAGTAGCTCAGATCGTATGCGCAATATGGTGGTAACGATGAGTATCCCTGAAGAGGTGAAACTGGTGGGTAAACTTTCTCCAGAGACGGCTTATGCAAGTGTTGATGGTCAGAACTTCAGTCATGTGCCCTTACGCGCTCGTATTGATGGTCAAATGCAAGATGTGCCTCTTGAGTTCTATAAGCACGTACGTTGGAACATCGAAGGCTTAGGTCAAAATGAAACCGCAGTGGTTAAGTACCGTGCTGTGGTTCGTTAATTTAGGGAAAACCCTTACTAAGAGTTAAGCAATTAACGCTAAATCTAAAAGAGGCCCACAATATTGTGGGCCTCTTTTTTAGTTAAGCAAATTTTGTTTAGAGTCTATGACAGAGCACCGCTTATTGCTGGTAGTAGTCGGCCTGAGCTTTTGCAATGGCGGCTTTAATTGCAGGTAATTTTTGTTCAGTGGCTTTGACCCCTGCAGCGATCGCTTGTTCACGATTCACGGTGATAATAGAGCTTATATTACTAACCTCAGGACGAATAACGACATCAGCCCGAGCTATCTCAGCGTTATTGATAGCTTCATAATTCTGGGTATAAGGACCAGACTTATTGCTAGTAGCAGAGCTATTATTTCTATAGCCACCATAGCCTTGTTCAATAAGCGACCAGATGCTGTTACTGGGCGTAGTTGCAGTTTGAGAGGTATTGCCGGCTTGCAAATCTACAGCAATAATCAGGTCTGCTCCTAAAGCCTTAGCCGCATCAACTGGGACCATACTGACCACACCACCATCGATGTATTTTTTGCCAATTTGTCCAGAGGTTTTTGGGTCAGGAATACGAGGGGCTATAAATACATTGGGCACACTGCTAGAAGCTTGTACTACTAAGCCGGCTTCCCCTTCAGTAAATACCGCTTTTTTTAGGCTGTGTTTCTCAGCAGCTACCGCTGCAAAGCTAATAGGAAAGGCTTGAATCGGCTTATTGTTGACTTGGGTATTAACGAAGCTGCGAAGCTTTTGACCCTCGATAATCCCTTGGTAAGACAGAGTAAAGTCAGTCAGCTCACTATCTGCTGTGGTCACAGCAATAGATTCTAACTCAGCTGCTGATTTGCCACTGGCATAAATGCTACCCACGAAGCTCCCAACACTGGTGCCAACCACTAAATTTGGTGTAATGTGGTTGGCTTCTAACGCTTTGATTACCCCCACATGGGCATAACCTTTTGCACCGCCACCGCCCAAGACTAGGGCAATCACCGGAGCAGTCGGTCGAGAGATAGCACCTTTTGGCTGGGGATCGGTGGCTAGGCTGCTACAGCCGCTTAATAGTAGCGCCGAGAGCCCCAACCAAGCTAGGTGAGGGGCGACGTAGTTAGTCCTCATTGTATAAATCTTCAGCCACAGGAGTCAATTCAAGCAGTTTAATAAATCGACCCTCAACATCAAGGATTGAAATATTCCAGCCCTGAGTAACCACCTGCTCGCCTTCTAAGTCGCCCACATAACCAAGTTCCTGCATGACTAGGCCGCCCATGGTATCGACATCAGTATCATCAAAATTGGTGTGTAACTCCTCATTACAGTCTTCAATTAAAGTAGAGGCTTGTACAATCCAAGTATTGGGTTTTTCTGGATGCAGAATGATATTGTTAATATCACTGTCTTCGTCGAAATCGTCATGTTCATCGACAATATCACCAACAATTTCTTCCAGTAAATCTTCCATAGTGACCACACCCACCATGTTACCGAACTCATCTACCACTACGGCCATATGTACTTGGGTCCGCTGTAAGGAGCGTAATAAGGTGTCTGAGCGTGCCGTTTCACTGATGTACAAGGGTTGACGGACCAATGACTTTAAGCGAAAAGAAGTATCAACCCCTTCTTCTTGGCGGATGGTATTAACCAATAACGGGATTAAGTCTTTTGCCAATAGGATGCCGATGACAGCGTCATCGTCCTGGCTGTCAAATACTGGATAACGGGAATGATTGGTTTCCATAATCATATCCATGATATCGCCTAACGTGTCATGTTCACGAACGCCTTCGACTTGTGGCCGTGGGGTCATAATTTCACGAACTTGAGTAGCAGGCAAATCCAGCACACCTTCAAGCATATCTACGGTATCAGGCTCTAAAAACTGATGCGAATCTTGTACCAGTTTTATCAACTCATCACGAGTTTCAGGGGCAGTGTTTAACCAGCGCTTTAGGCCTCGCATCGACCAGCTGGCTGTGCCAGAATTGTCATCAGACATGGGGGGAGTATCACCTCGTATGGTTATTTAGTTGCTCTCACTTTATCCCAAGGAAGATTTATATTCAACGCCAAACCCCAATATTTTGATGCCTATTTTGTATTGTCCCTGTGTTGCATAATTTGCTAAGTTATATCGACTAAAATACACTTACCCCAATAAAGCTTTTGGGGCAACCATACTTATGTCAAATAACAGCACACTTAGTAATAAAAACAATACCTTACCTTCTTCTAGTACAGCCTCACCTGGCGCAGCAAAAAAAGCTGCGGTTATTACGGCTAAGATTTTATTTTCCTTAACTCTATTAATAGCGTCTTTATGGGCAGGGCTTATATTTTGGGTACATTTAGCAGATTATCCAATTTTACGTGGCATAACCTTAGTCCTCATTGCAGTCCTTAGCCTTATCACTTTAATATCTAGCTTAACTCAAAGCTTATATTGGCAAAGATGGCTGGCAGGATTTGTCTCATTAGCAGCGTTACTGGCCATTTGGTTTGCTTGGTTACCCCCCAAACAAGACCGACCTTGGATGCCGGAAGTCAGTCAAGTCTTACAGTTTACCCAAAGCCAGAGCAATCCTAATTTAATTACCTTTCACAACGTACGAGACTTTGACTGGGAGCGAGCACCTGGGGCCGAGAAGCTGGTGCAGCCAACACAGCCTTACTACTACAAAGCGGTAGAAAAGGGCGGCCAAGATGTGGTGGTAAATGAGCGCTGGAGCGAACGAACTGTTGATCTTAGTAAGCTTAGCGGTGTGGATATCATCAACTCTTATTGGATGGGAGAGCAGATTGGACATACCTTATTAAGCTTTCGATTTGAAGATGAGCGTCCGTTGAGTTTTTCTATCGAGATACGCAAAGAAGAAGATGAGTCTTTTTCCGCTTTTGGGGGCTTTGTAAAGCAATTTGAGATGGTGGTTGTTGCCTCAGAAGAAAGAGATATTGTCTACACTCGCAGTAATGTACGCGGTGAGCAAGTCTATATGTTTCCTATCCAAGGCTTAAGTCAGGCGCAAGTGCAGCAACTGTTTAGGGCTTATTTAGAGCAAGCAAACCAGCTGCAACAAGCGCCTAAGTGGTATAACACGTTAATCAGAAACTGTACTACGGTTATTTTTGATATGGCGCGTGCCATTGATGCGACGGACTTTCCTTGGGATTATCGAATCTTGATGTCAGGCTATGTGCCAAACTATTTATATGATCAAGGACTGCTCCCTGAACAGCTCGATGGCAAAGCTCATCAATGGGATATGGAGCAGTGGTATATCCATGCTCATATTAATCCTAAAGTGGCTAATTTTAGCTTTGAGGACAACCAAGATCCAGAAGCCTATCCAGAAAAAGTGCGTCAAGGACTGCCGCAACCTAAGTTAATGCCTTAAGGCATTAGCCCATATTGAATTGAGCCTAGCGCATTAGTACCTCGGGGAGTAAAGAGTCCTTAATTAACCACCAAGTAATGGGGTCATTAATCTTACGAAAGAAGGGATCAAAAGGGGGCGCAATAAAAATAAACATCAGCAAAATGGCATACAGACCAAGGTAGTAGTAGCGCTGCGAGTCTTTATAAAACTTCATCGCTGTGCCCGAGGAGCGTTTCAAACGGCGATTGAGTAAGTCGACACTATAAGCCTCATCTAATCCTAGATGAATCATGGAGCCTAAAAATAAGAATGCTCCATAAAACCAGCTCACTATCGAGGAGGTGTCTAATAAGTAGTAGTTAACACAGGTTAGGCTTAGGGCCAGTACCGACATATAAGGTACTGAGTGAATAATGCCGCGGTGTACCGTGAGCTTGGTAAAGATCGAAAAAACCACGTAGCGCATTATCAGATAACCCACTACCCAAAGCAGTATCATAGACAGCAGCGACAACTCACTGCGCCAATGGATAATTAACGCAAATCCCGTTGCCAATGAGGCTAAGTCAAACCCCATTTTTATGGGAATAGAATTATCTGAGTCAATGTCAGGAAGCAAGCCACCAACGGTGCCAGCTAAGACACACATCAAAAACTCGTTTGCGTTTACCAAACCTGCTTTATAGGTCACTAAGCCCAAAATCCCACTGACTGCAAAGCCGCCAGTGAGGTGGGTTCTAAAATTTGCCACGTATTGTTAACCTACTGATTGTCTAAATAAAATGAATTGTGGTGTGAATTGTGGTGCCTTAAAGGTAATGCCTTTAATGACTAATAATCCCAACAATAAGATAGGCAGCTATCGTGGTAGTGAAAGCTGCCTATTTGCTTATTTAGTGGGATGTGAGCTGACGAGCTAGGTTACCTTTTTAAGTTAAGCCATGAGCCAAGTTAAATTAGGCTATGAGCCACTTTAAAGTTTAGTAGCAGATTTCGATCAGCTCAGTGCTATAGCTTAAAAAGTCTTCTGTTGTAAGATCTCTTCCATGCGCTTAGCCAAACGAATATCATGGCTTGAGATGCCATTTAAGTCATTGGTGGTTAGGCGCACGTGAACTTCATTATAAATGTTAGTCCATTCTGGATGGTGCTCTAGCTCTTGGGCTCGAAATGCAGCCTGAACCATAAAGCTCATCGCTTCTACAAAGTCATGGAAAATAAAGGTCTTAATAATAGCATTACCTTCTTTGCGCCAGCCTTCTAAACTCTGCAACTGTAACTCTACTTGAGCGTCGGTGAGATGGCTCATAAAGCCCTCCTAAATAAGTCAAAAATATGATTAGAATCATATATCAGAGAACTGCTAAAACAGTCTCTAGTATATTATATATTTTATGCAGATTGTGAGGTATAAATATTTGTCATTACTTAAACTTTTTATCAGCCCTTTTAATCTAATAAGCTTATTTTAATAGATCTTTATACTCTTCGTGCTTATCAATGTAGGAGGCCACAAATGAGCATTGTGGGACCACCTTTTTGTTTTCACTACGGGCATAATCTAGCGCATGCTTAACCAATGCTGACCCCACTCCTTTACCGCCAAGCTCCGTAGGAACAATGGTGTGATCATAAACGAGGCTATCGCCTTGGTCTTGATAACTGATAAAACCAGTAGAACCCTCAATTGTGGTTTCAAAGCAGTTTTTATTAGTATTATGAGTGATGTTAATAGCTTGTTTCATAAATGACTCCTTAATGAATTAAGTGGGCTTACTCATAGTCTTTATAGGGTTAATTGTTTTTGTATGTTTTTAACACATAAAGAGTAGTGAGTTAGCCATTTTCCAATAGGTATACGGGTAATAATCACTTTAGCATAAACCACTTAAAATCATGCAGTATATTGTTATAACTTTTGGACGCTAACGTAAACCAGAGTCGGCTTATAGCGTTAAGTGAATGATAACCCTCAATAAGCCACTTAATAGCAGTAAAATCACAACATAAGATGATAACTGTAGGCCAATATGCGATAATGCTAGGTAATTCTATATTCTATTTTTAATAGTTTTTTTAATTGCTTTTTTATAAGGCCTAACAATGATAATGGAGTCTTAATGGCACAATATATTTATACCATGAACAAGGTTTCAAAGATTATTCCGCCTAAGCGTGAAATCTTAAAAGACATTAGTTTGTCTTTTTTCCCTGGCGCTAAAATCGGGGTTTTAGGGATTAACGGAGCGGGTAAATCGACCTTATTACGTATTATGGCGGGCGTGGATACTGAGTATAGTGGTGAAGCACGTGCGCAGCCAGGTATTAAGATTGGGTATCTGCCACAAGAGCCGCAGCTGGACAACAGCAAAGATGTGCGTGGCAACGTTGAAGACGGTATGCGTGAAGCCCTAGATGCGCTAGCGCGTCTTGATGAAATCTATGCTGAATATGCCGCTCCTGATGCTGACTTTGATAAGCTGGCTGAAGAGCAAGGTAAGATGGAAGACATCATCCAAGCTTGGGATGCGCATAACTTAAATACACAGCTTGAAAAAGCGGCGGATGCGCTACGTCTGCCACCTTGGGATGCTGATGTCAGCAAACTATCAGGGGGTGAGAAGCGTCGTGTGGCTCTTTGTCGCCTATTGTTATCACGTCCTGACATGCTACTTCTTGACGAACCTACTAACCACTTGGACGCTGAGTCTGTAGCGTGGCTAGAGCAGTTCTTGAAGAACTTTAGTGGTACTATCGTTGCCATTACCCACGATAGATACTTCTTAGACAACGTAGCTGAGTGGATTCTAGAGCTTGACCGCGGCTATGGTTATCCTTATGAAGGTAACTACACTGAGTGGCTAGAGCAGAAGAATAAGCGTCTTGAAGAGCAGCAGAAGCAAGAAGAGTCATTTGCTAAAGCACTTAAAAAAGAGCTTGAATGGGTACGTAAAAACCAAAAAGGTCAGCAGGCTAAGTCTAAGTCTCGTATTCAGCGCTTTGAAGAGCTTAACTCAAAAGAATTCCAGCAGCGTAACGAAACTTCAGAAATTTATATTCCACCTGGTCCTCGCTTAGGTAACAAAGTAATTGAGGTGAACAACATCTCAAAATCTTTTGGTGACCGTCTGTTGTATGAAGACCTTAGCTTTACAGTACCACCAGGGGCGATCGTAGGTATCATTGGTCCTAACGGTGCGGGTAAGACCACACTGTTTAACATGATGACGGGCTTAGATAAACCAGACACAGGCACAGTAGAGCTCGGTGAGAGCGTGAAAGTCGCTTATGTTGGTCAGGTGCGTGATAACTTAGATGATAGCAAGACCGTTTGGGAAGAAGTTTCTGATGGTCTGGATATCATTAAAGTGGGTGATTATGAAACCCCAAGTCGTGCTTACATTGGTCGCTTTAACTTTAAAGGCCAAGATCAGCAGAAGCTAGTAGGTAACTTATCAGGTGGTGAGCGTAACCGTCTGCAGTTAGCGAAAACGCTAAAACAGGGCGCCAACGTTATCTTACTGGATGAGCCATCAAACGACCTAGACGTAGAAACCCTACGGGCGCTTGAAGATGCGATTCAGGTTTTCCCAGGCTCAGTATTGGTTGTATCGCACGACCGCTGGTTCCTTGACCGTATTGCTACGCACATCCTTGCATTCGAGCCAGAAGGCCCAGTATGGTATGACGGTAACTACTCAGAGTACGAAGCTTATCGTAAGAAAACTTTGGGTGACGATGCGGGACCTAAACGCATGAAGTACAAAAAAATCACAAGCTAATTATAGGGTCTAAAAAACCTAAAGCTTGATTAAGCATTTGCTTGAGTCCTTTATAATTAACAATAAAAAAAGCCAGATACTAAGTCAGTATCTGGCTTTTTTATGGCTAAGATTTAATCTAGTCTAAAAACTTAACCGTGCCTGAAGTGCCGGTGGACATGGCATCATTGGCTAAGTTATTTTTCTCTATGATCTCTTCAGGGTCAGGCCGTCTTTCGATGTGCCCGCAGTGAGTACATTCGATGTATTCATCGGCTTCGGGTTCAAATATTTGAACCTGAACGACTGCATCCATGGTCTGACATTTCGGGCAACTCACGCCTGCCAAAAACTGTCTTTTTGGTCGAGTAGATTGATAGCGCATTTTAAGCCACCTCATCATTTTCAACGAAACCGCCATGGCGAAGTAGGGCTTCAATACTGGCTTCGCGGCCTCTGAAATTCTCAAAGTTGGTCTTGGCGGGCAAGCTGCCCCCCACAGCTAAGATATTGTCACGGAAAGCCTGACCTGTATCGGCATTAAATATGCCCTCTTCTTCAAAGCGACTAAAGGCATCGGCAGACAACAACTCTGCCCATTTGTAAGAGTAATATCCAGCCGCATACCCACCTGCGAAGATATGGCTAAAGCCGTTTGCAAAGCGGTTGTAATCGGGTGTTTCCATGACAGCCACATCTTGGCGCACTTTATCTAAGGTGGTCAAAATACCTTGATAATCAGGGGCAGGGGATTTGGCATGCAGTAATAAATCAAACAAGGCAAACTCAATTTGACGCAGGGTCTGCATCCCGCTTTGGAAATTCTTGGCCGCAAGCAGCGCTTCAAGCTGTGATTTAGGTAAAGGCTCACCGCTATCGACATGAGCACTAATAAGCGCAATGCCTTCTGAGCCCCAGGCCCAGTTTTCTAGGAACTGGCTAGGCAGTTCAACCGCATCCCATTCCACGCCATTGACGCCGGCCACATCGCTAATGCTTACTTCGGTCAATAGATGATGTAGACCATGACCAAACTCGTGGAACAAGGTTAGTACTTCATCATGGGTTAATAAGCTTGGCTTATCGGTAGTGGGTGGGGTAAAGTTACCCACCATAAAGCACACAGGCAACTGGCTATAAGTCTTATCTGAATCACCTGCATACTCATAACGGGCTTGAAATCCGCTCATCCAAGCGCCGCCGCGTTTACCGGTGCGGGCGTATAAATCGAAGTAGAAGCCACCGATGAGACTGTCATCTTTATCAAATAGCTGATAAAAACGCACATCTTCATGCCACAGCGCTACTTTATCCGATTGCTCAACCGCACGAACCCCAAACAGCTTGTTCACAATGCTAAACAGTCCATCAATGACCTTAGGTAGAGGGAAGTAAGGGCGGATTTCTTCTTGCGATAAATTAAACTGGGCCTGTTTTACTTTTTCTGCTAGATAAGCGGTATCCCAAGGCTCAATATTATCAATACCATGAGCTTTAGCTTCTGCTTTTAACTGCTCCAAATCACGTTTGGCGGCAGGAGTGGCTTTTTCAGCCAAGTCCCGTAAAAAGCTTTCCACTTGTTCGACACTGTCTGCCATCTTACGAGACAGAGACACTTCGGCATAGTTGTTGAAGCCTAGCAGCTCAGATTTTTGGGCGCGAAGGGTCAAAATGTCAGCCATGACTTGGCTGTTATCTAAAGACTCTTGTTTGCTATTTTTGTGATTATCAAGCTCTGAGGCACGGGTAACATAGGCTTTATACAAAGTTTCACGCAGATTACGGTCATCAGCATGGGTTATCACCGCCAAATAGACGGGAATATCTAGCGTAGCCACATAGTCAGGCTTATCTTCTACCCGCTCCCCAGCTTCTGACTGTTTGGCGATATACTGCTCAGCAGCTGCCTTTAGCATGGCCAGGCCACTTTCGGTAATACCAGCAAGCTGTGCTTCTTTTAAAGGCAAGGCATAGGCTTGAGTGGCATCCAAAATATTGTCCGAAAACTTAGCGGATAGAGTCGATAATTGACTTTGAATGTCAGCATAGTCGCTTTGTTTGTCAGCATCTAACGCCACCCCAGACAGCTCAAAACTTTGAATGGCCAGTTCTATGGCGCGTTTGCGGGCAGGCTCTAAGCTAGCAAAGAATTCACTGTCATTTTTAATGGTTTGATAGCGGGTATATAGCGGCTTATTTTGGCCCACACGAGTGCCAAAAGCTGACAATAAGGGCAGTATCTCATGGTGAACTTCGCGAATGGCATCATTACTTATGACGCTATTTAGATGAGACAAAATGCCCCAGCTACGATCTAAGCCCAGCCCAATATGATCAAACTCAATAATGTCTGATAAGGCCTGTTGTGCTTGTTTAGGAGACTCTGTCTCGTTATCTAAGCCATCTAGAAAAGCATTGCCAGCTTCTATGGCTTGCTCTACCTGCGCTTTGATTTGCTCAGGACTGACTTGATTAAAATTGACCAACTTTAAATTTGGATCCATCTCTGTAACTTTCGAAGGGGTTTGCATAAATAAGTCCATAATTATAAAAAGTGAAGGTACTAATAACTATTGTGTCTAAGTCTCAATATTGCAAGGCATTTATGGCCTACTCAATAATTTAGAGCAGTCTCTGCTGTTTCTAGGAAGCGGTCTTTTTTAGGAGCAACCTTTTGTCGGAGACCGTGTTTCTTTTACCCGTTAAAATTTGTTACATAACAATGACAAGAACCGACAATAACCATATAGTAAGTATGGAATTCTATTGGTAATATACGGTTATAAATAGAATTTAATGTGACTTAAAAAAGAACTGCCAATAACTAAAATATTACGGCAGTTAGAGTCAACAATAATCCTATATAGTAGTAGCTGGCCATAGATAGAACGTTTAATAAATTTTAATAAAATAAATAAACTAAAAAAGGATAATTTGTATGAAAGCAACTTTAAAAAGCTTACGTGAGATTACAGCAAAACCAGCAGTAAGTATCTTTGTAAAGACTCACCGTAAACACCCAGATAACGAACAAGATCCTATTGCTTTAAAAAACCAGCTTAAAATTGCCGAAGAGCGTATTACTGATGAATACGACAAAAACACAGCGGCTACTATTTTAGAAAAAATCCATGCCAAAACAGATGATCTAAATCATAACTATAACTTAGACACTTTGGCTATCTTTGCAAGCACCGATGATGTGCAAGTTATACGCTTCCCATTTGATGCCAAAGAGCGTGTAATCGTTGATGAACGTTTTGCTACTCGTGACTTAATTCGCGATATGGCGAGTGCGGTTCACTACTATGTGGTGGTATTAGGTCGTGATCATGCTCGTCTTATCGAAGCGGCTAACAACCGCGTGGTTAAAGAATTCGATCAGAACGACGAAGCGCAAAAGAACATGGAGAACATCCCGTTCCCAATTGAGAATAACAGCTTATATAAAACAGGTGACGGTGGATCAGATCGCTCAGCGAATAACGAAAATAGCTATCTGAAAGAATACTTTAACCGTGTGGATAAGAGTGTTCAAGAGCTATGGGGTGAGCATAGAATGCCTCTAGTTATCGTAGGTGATAACCGCAATATCAGTTACTATAAAGAAGTGTGTGACCGTCCAGAGAACATTATTGGTGCCGTGTCAAATGTTACGGATCTAGAAGAGGGCAGTGCACAACATATCGTTGATGGCGTACAAGAAGCGGTAGAAGAGTATCGTACTACACTACACAAAGAAGCTTTAGGCGAAATCGATAAAGCCCGTGGTGCAGATATGCTACGTACTGACTTACAAGAAATTTATCGTTCAGCTTTCCAGGGTGCAGGAGAGACTTTATATCTTCGTAAAGGCTATATGCAGCCCGCTAAGATTGATGAAAAAGCTCAAACCTTAGTTTTAGCTGATGATCCAGCAGCAGAAGGTGTAACTGATGATGCGGTAAGTGATATTATCGAGCACGTCATTCATAATGGCGGTAAAGTAGTGTTTATGCCACAAGACATTATGGGTGATGACCTGCCAATTGCTTTAGTAACTCGTTACTAAAATTAGTTGATCAATTATCGCTAAATTCAGCACTTACTATGCCGGATTTGGCCAAAAAAAACACTGATTTCTATCAGTGTTTTTTTTATCCTACTTTATAAGTAAACAAGGTTGTAGATGGCACAGCCCTATTTAGCAATATAATAATAATTACTAACAATATAAAGCATTAAGCAACGCATCTTGCTCAAAAACTGGGTTTAATTTAGCCTCTAATTACTCTAAGATTATAGGTATATTGTCACATAATAAGAAAATTATAATGATTAATTCAAATAGCATAACGGTCACTACCTATAACATACATAAAGGTATGTCACCGCTGAATCGCCAAGTAGTCACCCAAAAAATTGGTCAAGCTTTAAAAGATATTAATCCTGATATTCTGTGCCTACAAGAAGTGCAGGGTCAGAATCTAAAGCGTATGGTCAAGTACAACGAATATCCGAACCAGTCGCAGCATGAGTGGTTTGGTGAGTTCTTGGACTGTCGGCATAGCTATGGCAAAAACTCAGAATATAACAATGGTCATCATGGCAATGCGGTATTGAGCCGTCATCCGCTAGACCCCAAACATAATATTAATATTACTGTGAATAAGCTTGAACAAAGAGGGGTGCTTCATTGTGAGGTATGGCCTCTGGGTTGGCCTGAGCCTGTTGTGGTGCTTTGTGCTCACTTAAACTTACTTGAGAATGACAGGGAAAAGCAGTATCGAGCGATTGCAGCTTATGTTAACGATACTATTGATCAAAATCGTCCTTTAATATTGGCCGGTGATTTTAATGATTGGAAAAAAGTCTCGTGTCAGAAATTAGCAGATGAGCTGAATATGACCGAAGTTTTTATGGAAATGCATAATAAGTTATTGCCCACATATCCTGCTAAGCTTCCGGTACTTAGCTTAGACCGTATCTATGTGCGTAATTTAAAAATCAAGCAGGCTTGGGTGAACAAAGGCAAACCTTGGTCCTCTTTATCTGATCATCTGCCAATCAGTGCTGAGCTTTATTTATAAGCACTGGTTTTGTGGTCAAAGTACCTTGGCTGTCAAAGTAGCTATCATTTGATTATCCTTTGATTCGCTAGGTATTAATGGCTAACCAATAACCAAAAAAAGAGCTGCCCAAACTGGACAGCTCTTTTTTTATTGGCCTTACTGAGCTGAGATTATCCGCTCAAGCAAGTTTCAGTTATAAACCAACCCTATGGCTTAGGTTTGCCACGGCCTCGGCCATTACGACGGCGAGAAGGTTTTTTGTCATCAGAGCCTTTGCTTTGACCGTTATTATTAGGCTTGTTATTGGTCTGTTTTGATTTGCCGTTGCCGTTGCCGTTGCCGTTACCATCTTTTTTGGTTTGGTTCATCGCACTGGCTTTAAGCTTAGCGATCAGCTCAAAATCAATCTGCAATAGGTCCATATTGACCGCGGCCACTTTGATACGCACCAAATCCCCTAGACCATAGACAGTGCCTCTATCTTGGCCGATGAGCTGTTGCTGTTTTTCATCATAAACGAAGAAGTCTTTACCCACATTAGAAATGTGCACTAATCCGTCGATAAACAGCTCAGTTAGGTTAATAAATAACCCAAAACTGGTCACGGTGGTAACCACGCCATCAAACTCTTCACCAACATGGTCTTTCATGTAATGACACTTCAACCAGCTTTCGACAAAGCGAGAGGCTTTTTCGGCACGGCGTTCGGTATCTGAGGTTCGCTGACCGGCTTCCTCAAGGGTAAAGTCCATTTCTGGTTGCTTCTTACCGGTTACTTTAGCCTTAATCGCACGGTGTAGCATCAAATCAGGGTAGCGACGAATGGGTGAAGTAAAGTGTGAATACTCATCATACGCCAAACCGAAGTGACCGATATTATCAGGCGAATAGTTGGCCTGCATCATAGAGCGCAGCAGCATGCTGTGAATACTCACCGCATCTGGGCGATCTTTGGTAGCTTCAATAATACGTTTATAGTCTGCTTGAGTGGGGTTCTCTTCTGGGAAACCGATACCAAAATTCTTCGCATATTCGTGCACCGTACGTGACTTCTCAGAATCAGGCTTATCATGGTTACGATACAGAACTGGCAGCTCATATTTTAGCGCGAAGTTGGCTGCACAGGTATTGGCCAGTAGCATCAGCTCTTCAATAAGTTTATGCGAGTCACCACGGGTACGGGGAACAATGGCATCAATGCCGCCTTCCTCATTAAACTTGATATAAGTTTCTGGCGTTTCAAATTCCATCGCATTACGCTCTTCACGCTTCTGAACCAGTACTTTATATAACTGGTGCATGGTGTCGATAGACTTCTTAACGTCTTTGTTGCCGGTTAGCGAGTCAGGCACATTTTCCATATTGCCCTCGAAGTAATCGTTGACTTGGTTGTAAGTCAATCGAGCTTGAGAGTGCATAACAGAGGGGTAGAACTCATAACCTGTAATATTGCCTGCACGAGACAGCTTAATGTCAGCAACCATACATAGACGGTCAATCCCTGGGTTTAATGAACACAGGCCGTTAGATAGGACTTCAGGCAACATAGGTACCACATGATGTGGGAAATATACCGAAGTTCCGCGATCAAACGCTTCATGATCTAAGGCTGAGTTTGGAGTAACATAATGGCTGACATCAGCAATGGCTACTACCACACGGTAATTGCCACCCGGCCGCTTCTCTGCATAGACCGCATCGTCGAAGTCACGTGAGTCTTCGCCATCGATTGTCACTAAAGGCAGATGACGAATATCAGTTCGACCTTTCATCTCTTGTTCAGTGGGCTCTTTATAGCTATTGGCCTGCTTCAGTACACCAGCACCGAAATCACTTGGGATATCGTAGTTGAGTAAGGTGGTCTCAATAATCACTTCGCGGTCGTTATCATCATCCATAACATTGATGATTTTACCCGTCGCAAATTCGTGCTGAGTCGGCCAATCAATAATATCTACTTTAACCGGATAGCCAGGTTTGGCATTTAAGGCTGCTACGTTTTCAGCAGCGACAGTGATTGGCTGATGGTTGTTAGGACTAGACAGACTAACGATGTAGCCCTCATCATCTTTTTCCAAAGTACCAATAAAGTGGGTTTGTTGACGCTCAGTGACCTCAATAATGCGACCTTCAGTACGGCCTCTATTATCGGTGGTAGTGCCGATAGCATTCACTGTATCGCCATTGAATACCCAGCGCATTTGTTTTTCATGCAAAAATAAGTCGGGCATATCATCCAAAACGACGAAGCCAAAACCTTTTGCATGGGCAGAGACAGTACCCGTCACCACATCTTGTTTGGTTACTGCGCGATATTTATAAGGTCTACCATCACGGTTAACTTGGCCATCACGACTCATCGCTTTTAGGCGATTGCCAAGGGCATCAAATTGGTCTTCATTATCAATACCAAATGATTCAGCCAATTGTTTGTGAGTAAGCTCGCCCTTATCTGCCAAAGTTTGCAAAATAAGCAAACGGCTAGGGATGGGGTTTTCATAATTTTGAGCTTCTTGTTGTGCGTTAGGATCGTTCCAGGTCATATAATACCGTATGAGTTATTTGTATTTGAGTAATGCTAGTCAACTGAATGTTGTCACTAGACTGAGATTATTGGTTTCGTTGCTATTCTTATAATAAGAAAACAAGCTAATAAAGGGCAGTTAGATTAATAGTTATTATATAAAGATTAATAATTATTATATAAAGAAATTAATAATTATTATATAAAGATATATAAAGAAGAGGTTAAAAAGTATTTACAGGCCAATTTAATGCCTATCGAAGCTATATTAACATAAAAAAAGAGTTAATAAGTACGCACAACTATGATAGTGCTGGTTAACTAACGTAAACAAAAGTTTTTGATTGTCAATAAATGATAACGCCCTACATTATTGCAGGGCTTTATAAACGAAATTAAGCTATAAGCTATGAATGGGATACCCACTGCTCAACAGTAAGTTGCTTTAGGCCAGCTTATTGTTCTTTGCTTTTCTCGTCTAAATAACGGCCGATTTCATCTTTTAGAGCCAATTTGCGACGCTTCATTTCTTCGATTTCTTCTTCACGGCTAACTGACTTAACCACGTCGTTTTCTAGTTTATCAATTTTAGTGTCTAAGTCATTGTGCTCTTTGAACATTTTTTGGAAAAATAGGTCTGTGTTTTTAAGCTCAGAGATCAACTTGCGGTGTTCATGAAACATGGAATTATCCTTACAGTAGTTTTTTGAATTATAAAGACGATGAATACAGGGAAGTTATCCTTTATGTACCCACGGTCCAAGGGTGGAAAGCAGAGAAATTTTTGTTATTGGTCTTAATTAAATTGTACCCAAATCAGTTAAGAAAAACCATAATTAAGATGGCTAGTTTACTCACTAATTACAATATTGATGACCTGTAAAATCCCGGTTTTTTGTTTCCTAAAAGCTTAGTAAAAACAGCTTTCATTGTTTTGTATTATAAAACTATAAATGCTATTAGTTTTGTTTTATCAATCGCAAGGTTTGACTTAATCAGCTTGTTGTTTTGGTCTGCAGACTCGATAATATAAGTATCAACAGCAGAGAAGGCCTATATAAAACGTGCTCTATCTCGCTATAAACAAATTTTAAAAACCTGATATATAAATAACCATATCAGATAAAAATATCCTATAAGGAGTTCAATATGTTAGACCAAGGCTTATTAGATGCTGTAAAAAGCTACAGTGAAAATATGACCCGTCCAATCAATTTTGTGATTGGTAGTGGTGACCATGAAAAACGTGCTGAATTGGTAAATTTTTTAACACAAATTGCAGGCACCAGTGACAAGATTAACTTTGATGAAAATACTACTGACGATAGTTTGCCTAGCCCTATCAGTTTTAAAATTACCACTGAGATTGATTCAAAAGAGACGGAAACAGGTATTGTATTCAGTGGTATCCCAGGCGGACATGAGTTTTCATCGTTAATCTTAGCCATTCTTCAATCGGGTGGTCATACCATCAAACTTGATGAAAGTATTCAGAATATGGTGAAGCGTATTGGTCAGCCACTTCAATTCCAGACTTATGTGTCTTTGTCTTGCCACAACTGTCCAGAAGTTGTGCAAGCGCTGAACGAGTTTGCTCTATTAAACGACGGTATCAGCAATGAAATGATTGATGGTGGCTTGTTCCAAGAGCAAGTGGCCGCCAATAACATTCAGGGCGTACCAGCAGTATTCCTAAACGGTAAACCTTTCTTGAACGGTAAGGTAGATACGGCTCGCATTATCGACAAGCTACAGCAAGAATTCCCAGATTTGCTAGCGGCAAGTGCAGAGGATGTAGAGCAACTAGAGCGTCAAGATGTGACGGTCATCGGTGGGGGTCCAGCAGGCGTGGCCTCAGCGATTTATAGCGCACGTAAAGGTCTGAAAGTGACCCTGATTGCTGATCGTATTGGGGGGCAAGTAAAAGACACTCAAAGTATCGAAAACTTAATTTCAGTCCCACTAACCACAGGTAATGAGCTGTCGGCAAACTTTGAAAAGCACTTAGAAGAGTATGAGATTACTATCAAAGAGCATGTTAGCGTAAAAGAGTTAGCTGAAACCGACAATGACAACTATATCGTTCATCTGAACACAGGTGAGCAGTTTGAAACCCGTAGTATTATTCTAGCGACTGGGGCTCAGTGGCGTAAACTAAACGTTCCAGGTGAAGAAGAAAACATTGGTAGCGGGGTGGCTTATTGTCCACACTGTGATGGTCCCTTCTTCAAAGGTAAAGACATCGCTGTCATTGGTGGTGGTAACTCAGGTATTGAAGCAGCGTTAGACTTAGCCGGTATCGTTAAAAATGTGACTGTCTTTGAGTTTGCCGATAGCCTAAAAGCTGACCAAGTGTTAATTGATAAAGCCAAACAAACCCAAAACATTGAAATCATTACTTCAGCGGCGACCAAAGAAATTAAAGCAACTGACGGTAAAGTGACATCAATCGTTTATGAAGACCGTAGTAGTGGCGAAACCAAAGAGCAAGACTTATCTGCGGTGTTCGTACAAATTGGTCTGGTACCAAACTCAGAGTTTGTCGAAGGCTTCGTTGAGATGAACCGCTTTGGCGAGATTGAAATCGATGAAGCTTGTAAGACCAACCGCAAAGGCGTTTTTGCTGCTGGTGACGTGACTACCGTACCATTTAAGCAAATTAACATTGCCATGGGTGAGGGTTCAAAAGCGGCATTATCAGCATTTGAATACCTGGTTATGCAATAAGTCAGATGATAAATTGGAACTGAAATATTGGTTCTAAACTCACAAAAACCACCCCAGCTAGTGATAGTTGGGGTGGTTTTTTTTAAGCTATATTTTTCCTTGAAAAGGATATAAACGAAACCGCCCGTCCAAGTTTTGGAAGGGCGCAGCTGTTAGCGGTATGAGCCAGTTAATAGGGTTATGAAAATATTAGATAGACTAGTCGTCTAACATATCACGCTGTTTGGCCGCTTCATATAAGCCGTTTGAGCGGTTGCCGGTACGGCAGAACATTAAAATGGGCTGCTCGGCTTGATTAAAATAATCAGCGAAATCTTCAACATGTTGCATGTTTAATTCATTTCCTGCAAATGAGATTTCTTTGTAGGCTAGACCAGCTTCTTTTGCAGCCGCTTCAATGTCGGCGCTGGTTGGTTGATCAGCGGCTTCACCATCTGGACGGTTATTAATAATAGTTTTGAAGCCTTGAGCGGCCACTTCTTTTACTTGTTCTGGGGTGATTTGACCTGAAAAGCTCACTTGATGTGACATAACTTTTTCCTTTGTTAAATAAATACTTTTTTTAAATAGATACTCTGCAGTTTATTTTACTAAATAAGAGGGGCTTGGGAGGGTTTTATTGTTCAAGATAAGTATCAATGCTTTAAGGAATATACGCTGCTTCAAATGAGCCACGCTTAAATTATGCAGTATTAAGTTTTGAGGCGCTGAGTTATAGCAGCCCTTGCATCACAGCGCTTTGATACAGCAACTTAGCTCGTGCCCCTGAGCCACAAAATAACATAATGGGTTTGGGCAGCTTATGATATTGCTCAGCAAACTGCGCTACTGTGCGACAGCTTAAACGCTCTTCATCATAAGGGATATAGCAGTAATTCAAGTTGGCTTGCTCTGCAGCTGAGCATAGCGTTTGGCTTGAGGGCTGGTTTTCCACTTCATTGTCAGGACGAACGTTTATAATTGAACGGTAGCCCATTTCAGAAAGCTTCAAGCATTGAATAGGATAAATTTGCTTATAAATGGTTAAAGAATCGCTCATGGTATTAATTTTTGTCCGCTAAATAAAATTATGTGGATTTAGTGAGCCTGATTTTAACATTTTAAGCTCAGCCTCTTATTTTATTATTGTAGGCATATTTTAGCACCAGTCGCCGTAAAACCACCCACTTCAGGGCATAGGTATCTACACAAATTTACTAGCGGCATCAGCGAATTCACGTAGTTTGTCAGGGGGATAATGATTTACCAGTTCGGTAAAATTAAGCCACTGGAACAATCCTGCCATCACAGCAGGTGCGGTTATTGGTTTGCTGCGTTTCATTTGTCGACCTGAGAGGCGCACTAAAAACAAAGCAAACTCTTGTGACTGTTTATCAGATGCTTGCATAATACGCCACACGAGCGTACAAGCCTGAGAGGCAATT
>NZ_FUGE01000105.1 GCF_900162825.1 Psychrobacter piechaudii | reverse complement strand
CATGATAGAGATACCAATGCTGCTAAGAACATCCTTGCGGTCGGGCTTGACCGTCTAGCTGTAGGAATCCCCTCGGTTTAGCGAGGGGAGGAGGTCAATGAACTTTATTAAATCATTTATTGGGTTAGGAAAATCACTTAAAGCAGCTTATTGTCTTTTAACCACTGCACATTCATCTCTTTTACAGCGACAATCTCAGCATCCATATAGGCTTTACTCTTGCCAGGATTTTTTGAAATAGAGTAGACATATAACAGGATACCAAACAAGGTCCAACCTAAAAAGATAACCCATTCAATTCCGGTAAGCGCCGAAGGCATCCCTGGTAAATATAACAGCAGTAAGCCAGAGCTTAAAATAATGGTTACTACCCCTATTAATTTACCCGCAGGCACTCTAAACGGTCTGACCATATCGGGCTCACGATAACGCAATACCAAAAATGAGATTGCGACACAGGTATAAGCGATAACAATACCAAAGCCACCGGCATCAACAATCCACACTAACATTTGGCGACCAAATAATGGGGCGAAAGTAGCCAAACCACCAATTAGTAAAATAGCATTAACTGGGGTGTTATATTTAGGATGCAGCTTGGCTAAGAAGCTAGGTAACATATGCGACTTGGCCATCGCAAACATCAAACGGCTACCCCCTACCAAGAAGGCATTCCAACTCGACAAAATACCCAGCACACCGCCCATAACCAATAATATACCGGCCCACTTTCCGCCCCAAGCATTGGTCATGGCATCGGCTGTGGCAAGGGTTGAGTTTTGAGCTTCAATTAAAGGCAAGGTTTTACCCACACTCCAAGCCAAGCCTGCGTACCAAGCCACCGCTACTACCAAAGATAACAATAAAAATATGCCAATTTTTGGTCGGGTTAAATCGATCTCTTCTGCAGCTTGTGGAATAACGTCAAATCCAACGAACATAAACGGTACCATTACAATGACCGCCATCATGCCACCGATACCGCCAATAAATGCAGGTGCTTGAACCGCATCAGAGTTAGCAGAGTTATATAAAATGGCCCCTATCATTAATAAAGTACCTACGATTAAAATACCGCCAACCGCTAGTTTCTGGAACCAAGCACTAACTTCCATACCTCGAATGTTCAACCAAGTGACCACAATCGAGCCAATCATCCCCACACCTGCCCAAGAGGCATAGACATCCCAGCCGGCCATATTCCAGAGCAACCCTTGGTTGAAATTTGGAATCAGATATTCGATAACGGTCGGTAGTGCAACTGCTTCAAAGGCCACGACCGATAAATAGCCAAATAAGATACTCCATGAGCAAATAAAGGAGACATGCACCCCAAGTGCCCTATGGGTATAGGTGTGCTCCCCACCGGTTATGGGCATAGAAGCTGCTAGCTCGGCATAAGCGAAGCCAATAAAGATAACTGCCAGACCCCCATTAAAAAGGCCAGTACTGCACCCCAAATGCCAGCTGAAATAACCCAGCCCCCTGCCAGCACTACCCAGCCCCAACCTACCATGGCACCGAAAGCCAGTGCAATGATATCTATCATGCCTAATGATTTTTTTAGTCCAGACATATCAACTCCCTGATTTTATCTGATGATTTAAACCCAATCTAATAATGTCACCCACTTTCCTATGAATAACATTATTAGATTCAGTGACTTCTTTCTGATAATCTTTAGCGCTACAAAGATGCCCCAATGATGTCCAGACCTTCTTGTAGCACCTCATCAGAAATGGTCAATGGCACCATAATACGAATGGCGTTACCGTGTCGGCCACAGGAAGCCAGCAGTAAGCCTTTATCGAAAGCATCGGCACGTAGCTTAGCGGTTGCTTCTGCATCTGGATTACCCTCTGCATCTACTAGGTCAAAAGCTAGCATCGCGCCTTTATAGCGGATATTACCAATCTTGTCGCTATTTAAGCCTTTTAAGAAGTCAGCGATGGTTTGGCCAATAACTTTACTGCGCTCAAGCAGACCTTCTTCTTCGATAACTTCAATCACAGCAAGGGCAGCTACACAGCCCAGCGGGTTCCCTGAGTAAGTACCACCCAGTCCGCCTGTCTGAGGGGCATCCATCACTTCAGCACGCCCGATAACTGCTGAGAGAGGATAACCACCTGCCAAACTCTTAGCACTGGTCATTAAATCTGGCTCAACCCCCAATTGCTCAGTGGCAAATAAAGTACCGGTACGACCAAAGCAGGTTTGTACTTCATCGAAAATTAGTACGATTCCGTGCTCATCGCAGATCTCACGCAGTTTTTTGGCAAACGTTGGGGTTACTTGGTGGAAACCGCCCTCACCCTGTACTGGCTCAACAATCATGGCTGCCACGTCACTGGGGTGAATTGATGACTGGAAAATCATCTCAATACTTTCTAGTGCCTGCTCTTCAGTTACCCCAAGCTCTGGTGCTGGGAACATAGCGTGATAGATAGACGCTGGCATAGGACCAAAGTTGTTCTTATAAGGAATCACTTTACCCGTTAGTCCCATACACATATGGGTACGACCATGCCAACCACCAGCGAATGAGATAACGCCATGACGACCCGTGTAAGCGCGGGCAATTTTCATGGTGTTTTCAACCGCTTCAGCACCGGTAGTAAAAAACACCGCTTTTTTATCGCCACTAATCGGCGCCAGCTCGCACAGCTTCTCAGCAAGGCTTATATAACTTTCATAGTTAACGATTTGAGCTGCAGTATGGGTAAACTTATCTAGCTGATCACGTACACGGTCTGTGATTTTTGGGTGGTTATGACCCGTATTTAATACTGAGATACCACCGACAAAATCAATATAACGGTTGCCTTCTACATCCCAAAGCTCTGAATTCAACGCTTTTTCGGCAAAGACTGGAAAGGCTACACCAAGACCTTTTGGTAATACAGCCAGACGGCGCTCTAATAATGATTGATTGGTTTGTTTACTCATATCTACATCCTTTGTATTGAGACAATTACATTGCTATGAAATGTCGTTGGTCAGCCCAACTATGATTTAATTTGGCTGGCTAACACTGATATTAACCAGACTTTTATTGTTCACTGAATAGTAACTAATTGGCTGTCTAACAAATTGCTACCCCAGCTCTTGAGCCCAATACTTAATAGTGATGTACTCATCAATACCGTATTTAGACCCTTCACGGCCAAAGCCTGATTGCTTAACCCCACCAAACGGTGCCACTTCAGTCGATAAAATACCGGTATTCTGACCCACCATGCCGTAATCCAGGCCTTCACAGGCACGCCATGAACGCGCTAAGTCATTGCTATAAAAATAAGCAGCCAGGCCATAAATGGTATCGTTGGCATGTTTAATGACTTCTGCTTCATCGCTGAAGGTAAAAATAGTAGTGATTGGGCCAAAGATCTCTTCGTGAGCAATGTCCATGTCAGCAGTGATATCACTAATAACCGTAGGATTCATGGTCAACTCAGAGACGTCATTGACATCGCCGCCAGCCAATAAATTTGCCCCTTTATTTAAGGCATCTTGTAGTAAGGCAGTGACTTTTTGGAGGGCGCCTTGGTTGATTAAAGGACCGATATCTACGCCCTCTTTTAGACCATCTCCAACTGATAACTCAGCCACTTTTTTCAAGAATATTTTTAAGAACTCATCTTTAATAGTGTCTTGAACATAGATGCGGTTGGCACAAACACAGGTCTGACCTGCGTTACGGTATTTGGCTGTAATTAAGCCATCGGCCGCTTTTTCTAGATCAGCATCATCAAATACAATAAATGGAGCGTTGCCGCCAAGCTCTAAAGACAGTTTTTTGATAGTCGGTGCACACTGTGCCATCAAAGTACGACCCACTTCTGTAGATCCTGTAAACGATAGCTTATGAACCCGTTTATCAGAAGTCAGTACGCCGCCGACAATAGATGATTTACCGGTAACGATTTGTAGTACGCCTTTGGGAATACCCGCTTGAATCGCAAGCTCACCTAACGCCAATGCAGAAAAAGGGGTTTCAGTAGCAGGCTTAACAATCATGGTACAGCCAGCAGCTAAGGCAGGGGCGGCTTTTCGGGTAATCATGGCGGAAGGAAAATTCCACGGCGTAATCGCCGCACAGACACCGACAGGTTGTTTTAGAACCGTGATTCGTTGGGTCAATTTAGTAGAAGGGATAACATCGCCATAAACACGCTTGCCTTCTTCGGCAAACCAGCGAATAAAGCTGTTGGCATAAGTGATTTCACCGCGGGATTCTTTAAGAGGCTTACCTTGCTCAGCCGTCATTAATACCGCCAAATCCTCACGATTTTCATCAATCAGATCGGCCCATTTATGTAATAACGTAGCACGCTCAGCGGCAGTTTTGGCAGCCCAGCTTATTTGTGCTTGCTCAGAATCAGCAACCGCTTTTTCAATTTGAGACTGGCTTAAACTAGGAATACTACCTAACACTTCGCCATTGAAGGGATTAGTGACCTCAATTGTTGAGCCATCTTCGGCATCTACCCAGCCCTCACCAACCAGGCACTGAGTTTTTAATAGATCAGAGTTTTGCAAAGTAACCATGTAAACCATCCTTGTTTTATAGTGCAGTTCGTTACTGCTTCTATCAGTTAATGCTTGATGTCGCAATCTTCATAACTGTGTCATCGAAGTATTTAAATTACCTATCCTTATAATTCAGTATATTGAATTTGCATTTCATATACGAGATAACTTATTATAAGTTTACTTTGAGCATAATTGCAATACTCCAGTTACAGATTTCAAATTTTTCTAATCTGCAAGCTAACTTAAATAAAGTTAAGACATAGGGTCATGCGATAGGCTATTATGCTCAAACTATATTAAATAGACTTAACTTAATCATTATTTGAGTGCTTTATAGGATGACCGACTTGAAATCTAGCGACCAGAAATCCACTGTTAGCGTGCCTGCTATAGACAGAATGTGCTTAATTCTCGACCTAATTACCGATACCAACTACCCTTTAACCTCTGCAGAAATCGCCGAACAATTACAGCTACCTCGTAGTAGTACTCACAATATATTGCAGAGCCTACTGTCTAAGCATTTGGTATTTAAAGACCGTGACAATCGCTTTCACCTTGGCTCCTACCTACTTTACTGGGCAGGAAAATATGAAAAACAGCACAGTATTATCGATGTATTTCATGATTTAATTGTCAATCACCCCCTTTTATTGCAGCACACCGTCACCTTATCTAAGATTGATGGCAAAGAGGTGGTCTTCTTAGCCTGTCATGAGTCCCCTGCTCCACTTGGTTTTACTTTCCGATCTGGGGTGCGTATACCTGCGCCATTTGCAGCCACAGGTAAAGCGATGCTTGCAACTTATGATGATGAAACACTGGCTCAATTATTTGGACAGCACATGCCTGAAGCCTATACCTCGTGCAGTGTGCAAACATTTGAGAAGCTAATCGATGAGTTGAATGAAGTCCGCAAAACGGGTATTTCATTAGATGATGGGCAATTAAGAGAGGGAATGTACTGTTTAGGAACTTGTGTGGTGGATAATGACGGTAACCCATTGGCTGGCATGGCCATCAGCTTCGTCAAAGAGGAATTTGAGCTGCATCGTGAAGCGGTGAGTCAAGCCTTATTATCACTGGCTAAAGATATCTCTTTAAGACTGGGCATAAGTGTGAAGTAGAATCACAAAACACAGCCAACAAGAAAACGCTTGTTGGCTATATTGTTTATTGATAATTCAGTTTAGACCATCCATACAGCCACTCACTCAAACAATCTGCTTATCTCGCAACTGCTGTATCTGTTCATCGCTAAGCCCCATGCTCTGTAGCACTGCTTCGGTATCTGCACCGAGGGCTGGCGGAGCACTGTGATAGCTAACCGGTGTGCCAGATAACTTAATCGGGCTACCTAAAGCACGTACTGGGCTGCCTTCAAAGCTGACAATCATATCGCGAGCCTGTACTTGTGGCATTGCCAGCGCTTCCGTGACATTATGAATAGGACCGCAAGGCACACCGGCTTGCTGCAGCAACTTTAGCCACTGCTCACGAGTTTTGGTTTTAAACAACCCAGTTAGCACTTGCTGTAAGCTATCACGATTTTCCACTCGAGAAGGATTACTGCTATATCGGCTGTCTTCATGCAGCGGCTTACCAATCACCGCACACACTTTGGCAAATTGAACATCATTACCACAGGCCAAAATAAAGTGACTGTCATCGGCAGTAGCATATACCTGATAAGGCGTGATATTGGGGTGCGCATTGCCCAATCTTGTAGGTGTTTTGCCTGACGCCAATTGATTCATACCGATATTGGCAAGCATGGCAATGGCGCTATCGAGTAAAGCCACGTCCACATGCTGTCCCACTCCCGTATTGGCGCGTGCCAAAAGTGCGGCTTGAATGCCCACAGTCAGCTGCAAACCGGCGAATAAATCTACCACAGCAACACCTACTTTATGCGGTTCACCATCACTAGGGCCAGTTATACTCATCAGGCCTGATAAGCCTTGAATGATATAATCATATCCTGGCTTATGCGCTTCAGGACCGGTCTGTCCAAAACCCGTTAATGAAGCATAAATCAGCCGTTTATTGACTGATTTTAGGGAGTCATAATCCAGCCCATATTTTTTTAAGCCCCCAACTTTGAAATTTTCTACCAGCACATCACTATCTGCTGCCAACTGTCTGATTAGCTGCTGACCTTCAGGCGTAGTGATGTCTACGGTAATAGACTTCTTATTACGATTGACAGTGGCAAAATAAGCGGCTGTCTGTTCCCCCGTGTTGTCATCGATAAAACTTGGCGGATTCCAGTGCCGTGTTTCATCACCGACCACCGGACGCTCTACCTTTATTACCTCAGCACCTAAGTCTGCAAGAATCTGGGTGCTAGAAGGCCCTGCCAATACCCGCGATAAATCCAAAACCTTAATCCCACTTAAGGCTTGCGAATTTTGCCCTGTGCTCTCTGGCTCAGTTGATTGACTGTTTAACATATCATCCCTCATGTCTGTTTTGGCGATAAAAAAACCGCCATAAGTTAGGATTGGCCAGCTGATGACAGCCGAAACAAAACCTCTCTTATGGCGGCTGTTGCCTTCCATCTATATGGCTATAAAAGCTATTTAAGCCAATAAAAACTATTTAGCTAAATAACAGCTATTTAGCCAAAGGCCTGAATACCAGTTTGAGCACGGCCTAAGATAAGCGCATGAACATCATGTGTGCCTTCATAAGTATTCACTGCTTCTAAGTTCATCACATGACGAATTACGTGGAACTCATCACTGATACCATTACCACCGTGCATATCACGTGCCACACGAGCAATGTTCAACGCCTTACCACAGTTATTACGCTTAATTAGGGAGATCATTTCAGGCGCAGCATTGTGCTCGTCCATCAAACGGCCGACACGTAGTGCTGCCTGCAATCCTAGAACAATTTCAGTTTGCATATCAGCAAGCTTTAGCTGTACCAGCTGAGTGGCCGCCAATGGACGGTTAAACTGTTTGCGATCTAACGTATATTGACGAGCCGCTTTCCAACAAAACTCTGCTGCGCCCATAGAGCCCCAAGCAATGCCATAACGCGCTTTATTTAAGCAACCAAACGGTCCTTTTAGACCACGAATATCTGGGAAAGCATTTTCTTCAGGAACAAACACATCATCCATTACGATTTCACCGGTGATAGAAGCTCGCAGTGAAAACTTGCCTTCAATCTTCGGTGCCGATAAGCCTTTCATACCTTTTTCTAATACAAAGCCGCAGATATCACCTTCATCGTCTTTGGCCCACACCACAAACACATCAGCAATTGGACTGTTGGTAATCCACATCTTGCTACCTTTAAGCTGATAGCCACCGTCTACCTTTTTGGCACGGGTTTTCATTGAGCCTGGATCTGAGCCAGCGTCTGGTTCAGTTAGTCCGAAACAGCCCACGTATTCGCCTGAGGCAAGCTTAGGTAAATACTTCTCTTTTTGTGCTTCTGTGCCATAAGCCCAGATTGGGTGCATCACCAAGCTTGACTGCACACTCATGGCAGAGCGGTAGCCTGAGTCGACTGCTTCTACTTCCTTGGCAATCACCCCATATGCCACGCTTGATAAACCGGCACACCCATACCCCTCAATGGTTACACCTAATAGACCTAGCTCACCCATTTGACGCATGATATTGCGATCAAAATTCTCATGACGGTTGGCTTGTAAAATCCCTGGCATAAGCTCGCTTTGACAAAAATCATGTGCCGATCTTTGCACCATCTGCTCTTCTTCGGTTAATTGATCATGTAATAAAAAAGGGTCTGACCATTCAAAAGAAGGTCTGTGAGTGGCTGGGGCATTGTTTGACATAACGAACTCCTTGTTTTTGTAAACTGTCATTTGTACAACTTGGCTTGATGAGACTGCGAATCAAAAGCGCTAGCTATTTTTAATAAGTCTACTTTAAATAAATCTAGTTTTAATAAATCTAGATTAGTTCAAATAAAACTGCTAAACTTAATCTTGTTTCGCATAGTGAAACCGTGTTTCATTTATTGAATTAATTAAAACAGAATTAATTATTGAAGTAAAGATATTTTTGTTTTTTAAAAAGATAAGAGTTTAAAAAGATAAGAGCTTAAAAAGATAAGAGCTTCAATAGTCGAAAAACCTATTTTTTATCTCTATAAAAAAACACAATGGATATAAGGCTGATGAAAAACACATTAATTTCAGAAATAAAAGATCATTTAGACAGAGCCAAACAGCAGGATGACAAAGCCTTTATTACCGCTTTAGGACGAGGGCTGCTGTTGCTAAGTGCCTTTGAATATGAGCAAGAACTGACCCATCAGATGCTGTGTGACAAGACCGCTCTGCCTAAAGCCACTGTCAGCCGCCTATTGCATACTTTACAACAGTTAAACTTTATCAAGCGCAATAAGAATGACAGTTATAAATTGGGCAAAAATTTGTTCAAATTAAGCAGCAGTGTCTGGCAAGGACAAGATATCGTTGAAGAGGCGCTACCGTTACTGCGAGAGTTTGCTCTCACCCATCAGGTATCAGTCAATATTGCTACCGAAGATGAGGGCGAAATGCGCTATGTGGCCTGTTATCGTAGTCCGGCAAGATTGGCAGTGAATTTATCAGTGGGCTCAACGGTGCCACTTGAGAAGACGGCTTTGGGCAAAGCTTATTATGCTGCGATTACCCCATCAATGCAGCAGCAAGTTATAAACAGCCTACCTTACCCTGATGACTCTGAGCAAAAGATTGAAGCCATATATAAGCTTAATCAGGCAGCTGACTTTTATCATCAACACAGTTATAGCCTATCCGATGGGGAATATTCACCCGATATTTTGGCAGTGGCCATTCCACTATATGACAGTATTAAAGGCAAGTACACTCACTCCTTAAATGCCAGTGTTCCGAGAGCGCTGTGGGAGGCTGATAGCTACATCAGTTATATTGTGCCGTATCTACAGGCTTTGGCCAGACAGATTGAAGAGCTATAGAAACATTGACTTCCTCCCCTCGCTAAACCGAGGGGATTCCTACAGCTAGACGGTCAAGCCCGACCGCAAGGATGTTCTTAGCAGCATTGATATCTCTATCATGCCATGTGCCACACTCAGCACAAGTCCATCCTCTTATTCGCAGACCTGCTCTACCTTTTGGACTACTGTCACTTATTTTATGGCAGTACGAGCAGGTCTGGGTAGTGTAACTCTCATTTAC
>NZ_FUGE01000288.1 GCF_900162825.1 Psychrobacter piechaudii | reverse complement strand
AAATCAGAGATAAAGCGATAGAACATGGCATGAAAGCGGTTATTCCTAGAAGAAAAAATACGAAACAACCTAACCCAGAGTTTGACAGTTACCTTTATAAATTACGCCATCTAGTTGAAAATATGTTCGCTCGATTAAAGCATTTTCGCAGTATAGCAACACGCTATGAAAAGCTAGCACGCAATTTTAAATCTATGCTTTACCTAGCCTGTACTATTATTCACTGTAAGTTAAATTGAGGACACGCCCTAAAACTAGCGATAGTAAGTAGCTTCGAAAAACTAATACTTCTTGAATAATATTTCATAAATACCTCGTTGTACCTTCAATTAATACCTTTGAATTGCTTTGGATTGTAAAAAGCATCAGGCAATGATTGCTACTCAACACCTTACTTGTCCTTTAAATCATCACTAGGTTTATGAGCCCCTGTTAACTCTTCATTAGGCGATTTATGAGCTTCACAACTGGGACGATTGGATTGTTGCATGCGCATCTTTTTTCGCTGTTCTGCTGCCTCAAACCGACACTGCATTAGCTCATTTTTAATCTCTAGCGGCGGTACAGGGGTTGGCTTACCGTTTTCATCAACTGCAACCATAGTGAAATAACAACTGTTGGTATGACGCACAGTGCGCTGCTGAATATTTTCAGCTTCTACTCGAATACCCACCTCCATTGAGGTTCTGCCCACATGGTTAATACTGGCGGCGAAAGTAACCAACTCACCCACATAAATAGGCTCTAAGAACATAACCTGATCCACAGATAGAGTCACAACATAACCGCCACTGTAACGGCTGGCACAAGCATAAGCCGCCTGATCGAGCATCTTGAGTAAATCACCCCCATGCACATTGCCAATAAAGTTAGCCATATCTGGTGTCATTAATACTGACATGTATAACTCATTTTTTACAGGAGCTCTAACTGAACTGGTTGAGGTATTAATTTGTGACATAATCTTCCTATATATAGACGAAAAATAAGGGGTAAGGTTCTATTGATTTACCGTACTTTATGCTTTCAAGTATACTACGTTATCAAAACCGAGGCTAAACTCTACTGACTGTCGCAGCTTATCTGCTATACTAGGCTGTAGACAGACAGAGCACCTAAAACTGCTTTGCCGCAATCGAAAGCTGCTAAGTTATAGCTAAAAAGCCAAAAAAAACATAAAAATCGATAAAATTTGATAAATTTTCAATTTTTTTTCAAAAAAGGCTTGACGGATAAAAAATATTTGATAGAATACGCCCCACTTAACGCAAACAGCTTAACACATAAGCGCGTTAACCCAGCTATTCCCTAATAGCTCAGTTGGTAGAGCATCGGACTGTTAATCCGTGTGTCCCTGGTTCGAGCCCAGGTTAGGGAGCCAAATTCTAGCATGACTCTTTATTTCACCTCATGCTACATTGCTACCAAGCAATACTTTTATGGCATATGCCAAAGTCCTTATCTTAATAGATAGGGACTTTTTTTTGTGTCAAATTTAGTCTTGGCCACAATTCGAGCTGCTATAAAACCAGACTGCTTTTTAAAAAACTACTTTTTTTAAATACTTCTAATTTAAGCACACTACCCTGGCTATGTTATTCAGCCATTTTATGAGTTATGAAGTGATTTATTTTTCCTGACCCTTAGTGTTAGTGAGATAGTTTTGATTCAGCGGAATCTTTGTTTAGATTAATCTTTTAAGTGATTTCTCTTTTGCTATTATTGAGACAGCTATACCAAATTGGTCAAAAAACTTTGTTAAATCAAGCAATAACCCCTAATTTTGATGATAAAATCAAAAAAATAGAAGGTTTTGCATTTTTTTTGATTTTAAGGCTTGACACCCATCCGAAGATTGCCTAGAATACGCATCACTTAGTTAAGACCCCTTGCAAAACATAGGCGTCAAACAAGTTCTTCCCTAATAGCTCAGTTGGTAGAGCATCGGACTGTTAATCCGTGTGTCCCTGGTTCGAGCCCAGGTTAGGGAGCCAAATTCTAAAAGATTTTAAAGACTTATAAATCAATTTAAAATCTTATAAAA
>NZ_FUGE01000024.1 GCF_900162825.1 Psychrobacter piechaudii | reverse complement strand
CACATGGCATGATAGAGATATCAATGCTGCTAAGAACATCCTCGCGGTCGGGCTTGACCGTCTAGCTGTAGGAATCCCCTCGGTTTAGCGAGGGGAGGAGGTCAATTCTCGAGATTCTATTTTTAATGATTTAAGATTAAATTATTTTTAGCCAAAAGAAGCAAAAACCACCATCAATACTGGTGCCACAATATTAATGATGAAACCAAAACTAATCGCCAACGGCACGATACCTAAACCGCCTGATTGTTGAATAACCGGTAGAGTAAAGTCCAAACTGGTTGCACCGCCAAGCCCTACAGCCGCCGATGGGTATTTACGCATAAATAGTGGAATAAACAACAACGCAAAAAACTCACGCACCAAGTCATTAAATAAGGCGATACTGCCCCAAACTGCGCCATAAGCATCGGTCATAACGATGGCAGATAACGAATACCAGCCAAAGCCAGAGGCCAGTGCTAAGCTTTGTGGTAAGGTCACCTCATCAAACAGTAACCAAAATATCACCCCACCCATCAATACTGATAAAGTAAAGATAACACTAGTCTGCATGCCGCGCTTACTAAGCAGAACTTCTTTTAGAGTGATACCTGAGCCGTTTAGACCAATGCCTACCAGTAGAATTAAAAACATGAGTAGCCCAGTCATGGTGTTCTCTGGGGGCATCATGCTTACCGGTAGTACGCCACCAATCAAAAATCCGAAAATCACACAGAATACTTGGATTAAGCTGCCTCGGATACTGACTTTGTGTTCGGTGGTCGCTGTTTTTACCAAAGGTCGCCAAGGCACCAGACGATCAAAAATCATCAATCCTGCTAGACCACAACCGATGGTGAGTACTGATAACACCCCGACATATAAGATGATGTCGTTAATCTGATTGCCCAGCCCCTCTACTTGAGCCAGCTCAATTCCAATTAAGGTGAGGATGATATAGACCAAATAGCCCAGCATTTTTTCTGAATAATGAATTAACGTTTTATTCAGCGGTAAGGCAAAGCCTATAAATAAAGGGGTTAGGACCAAAACAAGGGTGATGAGATTGTCTAAGTTTTGTGGGGTTTGCATGAGAGGACACACAGCAAGTTTAATGAGAGTAATTCATGGTTACCGTCTGCTAAATCTTGAAAAATAAAAGCCTAGCAGTAGCCATGTTGAAGAAATAGCGATTCTACCATAGCTTGATAGGGTAGGGTGGTTTGGTATCAAAACTAAGATTTGCCTCACTGTAATAATAGACAGTGAGGGCATGATAAGGGAGGAAAAAGGAGGGTTCGCCTCCCCGAGACTAGCACGAGCACAGGAGCTAAGAAGCTTTGGCTACCAAACTAGAAGACTTAGAACAGGTTGATTTGTTTAATATAAGCTCAGCAATATTATCATTATTCGCCTTATTAGCTTTTGTGTTCGCTTGATTGTTTAGGGGCATAACGACACTGATTGCAGGCGAGTGGTTGAGACTGGAATGGTCTTCGCGATAATGCCCCCCTCGGCTCTCAGTACGAGTCAGGGCCGATTGTAATAACAGTGAGGCCAAAGTTAATAGCCGCTCGAAGCGAAATATATCTAAGGACCTATCTTGTGTTGCTAAGCTTTCCGTTTTGAATAACTGTAACTGTTGCTTTAAGTTAACAACCTGTTGTAAGGCCTGCTTTAAGCGGGTTTCATTGCGTTTGATACCCATGTTATCGGTCATTAGCTGCTTTAACTCAGATAATTGCTGTGTCAAATTAAAGTCAACTAAGGGTGAGACTATAGTTTCAGTAGATGAATTTAAAAATTCTGTAGGCACAGTGAATTGAGCAAGCAAGGGTGTATTGGGCATTAACTCAGGGAGGCTATTTTTATCTGGGCTTTGTTGGTTATTATTTAAGTCATTCTCATTGTCGAGCTTTTTAGCAAGCTGAGAAGCGATTTTTCGGCCCACCACCACACACTCTAAAAGTGAGTTGCTAGCCAGACGGTTAGCTCCATGCAGCCCAGTATGAGCCACTTCTCCAGCTGCATATAAATCTACTAGGTCCGTTTGCCCCATTGCATTGGTCACTACTCCGCCACAGGTATAGTGTGCAGTAGGGGCAACAGGGATCGGCTGTTGGGTGATATCAATGCCTAGGCTTAAACAGTGCGCATAAATATCCGGGAAATGCTGTTTGATAAAGTCAGCTGGCTTATGAGAGATATCCAAATGGACATATCCCAAGCCATTATTAGCAATCTCATTGGCGATGGCTCGGGCCACAATATCACGAGGGGCTAGCTCTTCACGCGCATCATAATTTGGCATAAAGCGTTGATGGGTCAACGGGCATAATAAATGGCCACCCTCACCGCGAACTGCCTCAGAAATCAGAAAACTGCTGCTGCCATTTTCATCGTTGTAGACCAAGCCTGTTGGGTGAAATTGGATAAACTCTAGATTGGCCAAACGACAGCCTGCTTCCCAAGCCATCATAATGCCATCACCGACGCAGACATTAGGGGCCGTGGCTCGACTAAATAATTGCCCCAATCCACCGCTGGCAAGGACCACCGCCGTACTATTAAAGCGTATTAAGTCATTGGTTTTGGTATTAATGGCCAGAGCACCAGTACAGCGTCGATCTGTGTCACTCTCATCAGTATCTTCAGTGAGTAGACTTAGGGCCTCATGGAAGGGGAGTAGGCTAATATTATTAGCTTGTGAAGATTGCTGATGCAGACGGATCATAACGTGTCGACCAGTAGCATCATCAGCATGAGCCACACGGCGACTTCCATGCCCGCCTTCTTGAGTTAAATGTAAGTCTGCAAGCGACGGCGCATTACTCTTAGTATCAGCAAGCAGTGTCGAGTGATCGTTGGTAGTAAAAGGCACTTGCTGAGCCAATAGCCAACGGATGGCATTGCTGCCTTGCGTGAGGATTTCGGTAGTGGCGTCTGCGTCGCACAAGCCATCGCCTGCTATCAAGGTATCGCTCACGTGGTCTGACACTTTATCTTCAGCATCAATAACGGCGGCTATACCGCCTTGCGCATAGTAACTTGAGCAAGCGGACAAATCGTCTTTTGCAAGAACCGTGACTTTTAAGTGTATGGGAAGAGAGAGTGCGGTTGCTAGACCTGCCAAACCCGCCCCTATGATTAATACATCGCAATGTTGTGTCAGAACGTTATCCTCTAAAGGTTTAGAGGGTGACTCTAATAATAGTTCAGATAGAAGTTCAGAGACAGTTTCTAGCGACGAATTATCAAGGGGGCGAGTTTTTGAGGTTGTCATAAGCAGGCTCTTATAAAAAGGTTAACTACAGTTTTATAGCTACTATCTAAGCAAAACCGACTGTCTAAGCAGGACCGACATGCTTATACAGTTCACGGTCTTTAATAAGATCACCACTGGCTGAAACGCGACGTTTTTGCTCAGCGGCAAAGTCGAGCATACGCTGTAACGGTTTAAGAGCCGCTTCGGCTAACTCAGGCTTTAATTTGATTTCACCACTGCCTGTCTCTAGACACTGCTCAATGCCCTTAAGCCCGTTCATGGCCATCCAAGGACAAAAGGCACAGCTTTTACAAGTGGCACTTTCACCTGCGGTTGGGGCCGCCAAAAATAGCTTGTCTGGAGAATGTTTTTGCATTTCATGTAAGATGCCAAGGTCAGTGCCGACGATGAAGGTTTTTGCGTCCATTTCTTTAGTAGCATTAAGTAGCTTACTGGTTGAGCCCACCACATCAGCAAGGGCCACCACACTGTCAGGAGATTCAGGGTGAACCAGCACCACAGCATCAGGATGCTCAGCTTTTAATTGCTTTAATTCCTTGGCTTTAAACTCATTGTGCACGATGCACGAGCCTTGCCAGAGAAGCATATCAGCGCCGGTTTCTTGTTGGATGTATTTGCCTAAGTGACGGTCTGGACCCCAGATAATTTTTTGGCCTTGTTCATGTAAATGAGTCACAATTTCAAGTCCCACAGAAGAAGTTACCACCCAGTCAGCACGGGCTTTGACCTCGGCACTGGTATTGGCATAGACCACCACAGTACGGTCGGGATGCTGATCACAGAAAGCACTAAACTCCTCGATAGGGCAACCTAAGTCTAGTGAGCATTCTGCTTCTAGGTCGGCCATAAGGACTGTTTTTTCCATACTTAAAATTTTAGCAGACTCACCCATAAATCTGACTCCAGCCACCACTAAGGTTTGGGCTTCATGTTCTTTACCAAAACGGGCCATCTCTAAAGAGTCGCCCACGCAGCCGCCGGTTTCTAAGGCTAAGTCTTGGATATAAGGGTCGACATAATAGTGCGCTACCAATACAGCGTTGTGCTCTTTTAGTAGACGCTTAATGTTTTCCACCACTTGCTGACGCTCACTGCGAGACAACTCAGCAGGGATTTTGGCTTTGGCATATTCGATATCGATGCTATTGACAGTAGACTGTTGGTTGCTTTGATCTAAAGTTGGGGCATCATAAGCAAAAAGCTCTACTTTCTCTGCGGTAGTGTTCTTTTCTAATTCGACTGGGCTGTTGGCTGAGGTGGTCATAAAAATCCCTATTACGATGTTGCTACTCAAAAAGTTATTAATTTAAAAAAAGTACTAATTTAAAAATAAATTATAAATTTATATAAAGTAAATATAATTATGCTCGTTTTGAGCATAAATACAAGAAGTTTTTTAATTAAAATTTATAGGAGATATTAAGTGCTTTGTAAAACCCTTATTTTTCATATACTTAGCATAGATTTTAGCAAGTTTTTATTGTTTTGAAATAATTTATGTTTACCTTTAAGCTTGAATTAGGCTTCGTGTAATCAAGCTGATTTACAGATATACTAAGCCCCATAGTTTTAATAACATTGATGATAAATATGAGTTTGTCTTTTTCTCACGCCCATAGCGAAGGTAGCGGTACCACTGAAGTGGTTGCCGTGTTGATTGCGATTACCCACGGCCGAGCCCGAGTGCTGACGGTGGATGGGGGTAAGCTTTTGCCCAATGGACCGCTTATGCCATTACACCGCTCATTGCAAGCGGGTGTACGCCAGTGGGTAGAAGAGCAGACAAAACAGCCTTTAGGGTATATCGAGCAGCTATATACCTTTGTCGATACCAATAGACGCAATAAAGACGGCCATGCCTTGGTCTATGTCAGCTATATGGGCTTGGTGCAAGAGGCAGCGATACCTGAAGCCATGGTAGAAGGGGACAAGGATAAAAAGTCAGACCCTGAATCAGCTTCGGGAGCAGTTAGTACTAAAAGCAGTGCCCGCTGGCGAGATTGGTACGATTATTTCCCTTGGGAGAATCGTCTGCAAACAGAGGCTAGCAGCAACCAAATCACTGAAAAGCTAAAGCAATGGGCAGAAGCGGCGAGTAGTAAGTCAGAGAGATTAAAGCGCCTACAACGTATTTATCTGTGCTGGGGTGGCGACTGGGAACAAGACTCAGATTTTGAACAGATCGTTGCCAGTGGTGATGGTCACAGTAGCAGTGCCAAAGAGATGTTTACAAAATGGGTGGCTGAGCATGCTCTACTACGTTATGAGATGCTCTATGAAGCGGGCTTATTACCTGAGTCACCAGACTATAATGCCAGTAAACTCCCAAAAAATTGGCATCAAGTCATCGGCGAGCCTATGTACTATGATCATCGTAGGGTGATTGCTACTGCCATATCGCGACTGCGCGCCAAGATTGAATATCGTCCGCTAATCTTTGGTCTAATGCCTGAAGAATTTACTTTGTTGCAACTGCAGCAAAGTGTAGAAGCTCTATCTGGGGTGCCTTTACACAAACAAAATTTTAGACGACTACTTGAAAGTCAAAACTTAGTCGAGCCGACGGGTAATAGCAGTCAAACCGGCCGAGGAAGACCTGCCAAGTTATATCGATTCCGATTTGATATAGGGCTACAAAGCTTATTGATGGACAGTAAGCTGCCGAAAAGTAACCCTCGTTGATCCTATACAGTAAATCATGAATTGATAACTAGGCTTAGATTAGTTATTGCTAAAGCGGTCTTTCTTCGTTATATTTATGCTCATTATGAGTATTATTGGTTGAGGTTTTTTGCCTTAGCTTTTTATTTTATCGTAAAAAATAACTATCCAGGACCCTTTATGACTTCAACGCCTAGCCCTCAGCAGACTTCTCATACTACAACCCTTAATGTCCCTCCGTTAAATGATGTTCTATTGATACCCTTGGTAGAAAATGCCTTAGTAGAAGATTTGGGTCGCCGTGGTGACGTAACCTCGCAAGCGACAATACCAGCTGACAAGCAAGCGACGTTGACTTTAACGGTTCGTGATGAAGGCGCGGTGTGTGGTTTAGCCTTAGCGAGACTGGCCTTTGCTCAAGTCGATGCCTCTATCCAATTTACGGCGCATACCCATGACGGAGCTTGGGTAACGGCAGGTCAAACTCTAGCCACTATTAGCGGTAATGCTCGTAATCTATTGACGGCGGAACGTACTGCTCTTAACTTCATGACTCATCTAAGCGGTATTGCTACGGCCACTCGCAAGGTCGTAGACCTAGTGGCTGATTATCCGGCGCAGATTACTTGTACCCGTAAGACCATTCCTGGTCTACGCACTGTGCAAAAATACGCCGTACGCTGTGGCGGCGGTCGTAACCACCGTTTGGGTCTGGATGATGCTATCTTAATTAAAGACAACCATATTGCCATTGCCGGCAACATTACTAAGGCCATTGAGCAAGCCAAACAGCTGGCAGGTCACCTAATTCCGATTGAGATTGAAGTCGATACCTTGGAGCAGCTACAGCAAGCGCTTGAAGCAGGGGCAGAGCTGGTGTTACTAGATAACATGAGTCCTGATACTTTACGTCAAGCGGTGGCTTTATGTAAAAACCACCCTAGTGGCCGAGTAAAAACGGAAGCTTCGGGTGGCATTACTCCAGATCGCGTCGTAGCCGTAGCTGAAACTGGGGTAGATTTCATCGCCATGGGATATTTGACTCACAGTACCACTGCGCTAGATATTGGCATGGACTTTTCGGCCTAAGTCTTACTTCAAGGGCCTGTAGCTTACTTTGACTAGGACCAAATCTTTGTAATAAAGTAAATGAGTGGCCCAAGCTTGTAATAATATGCTACTTGTGCGATACAAAGAGCAGTTATTGCCTTATAATTACCCCCTCTCTCATTACTAAATTGGGAAGCGTGCAGAGAGCCGCATACCGGTCCTGCACGCGCCAATATTGCCCTTTTTCTACAAACTGAGGCGCCCTTTATGGACACCGAAATTGTAAAAATCATAATAGCGTTTATGGTGCTAATTAATCCCTTTAGCGCGTTAACCCTGTTTTTAGATTCGACTCGAGGCTATAGCATGACTGATAGGCGCCGTTTTGCGCGTATCAGTAGCTTGACTGTGTTTATCACCATTACTTTCTTTACTGTCGCTGGTGAAAGCTTGCTAAAGGCCTTGGGTATCTCAGTAGGCTCTTTCCAAGTAGCCGGTGGAGTGCTGGTATTTTTGATTGCCATTAATATGATGAACGGTGACGGTAACCCCGCGAAACCCGATCAAGAAAACGTTGATTTTGATGACAGTGTGGAGAGTATAGGGAGTACAGCAGCAGCAGTAGTGCCGTTAGCCATACCTATGATGGTGGGCCCCGGAGGTATTTCTACGGTTATTATTTATTCTGCTCAAGTGTCCAATTGGCAACAAAAATTGGCGATTATCATCGCTGGATTATTGATTGCTGTATTTTGCTATCTGGCATTAATGGCCGCAGGACGCTTAAGTAAATTATTGGGCGATACTGGGCTGAACATTATCAGCCGTATTATGGGTATGCTGTTGGCTGCCGTGGCCATTGAGATTTTAGTCAGTGGTATCCGCACCATCTTTCCCAGTTTGGTCTAGCCTAAACTTACAAGCTTAGCTCAAATTGAATAGCCTCAATTCAATAGCTTTAACCTTATCAGATCACTGGCCTGATTCTTACTGAGCGCACAACTTACCGCGCCGAACTAACGGCGATATCAACTATTATCACCTATCGCTGTAAAACCACCCACTTCAGGGCATAGGTATCTACACAAATTTACTAGCGGCATCAGCGAAATCACGTAATTTGTCAGGGGGATAATGATTTACCAATTCGGTAAAATTAAGCCACTGGAACAATCCTGCCATCACAGCAGGTGCGGTTATTGGTTTGCTGCGTTTCATTTGTCGACCTGAGAGGCGCACTAAAAACAAAGCAAACTCTTGTGACTGTTTATCAGATGCTTGCATAATACGCCACACGAGCGTACAAGCCTGAGAAGCAATT
>NZ_FUGE01000075.1 GCF_900162825.1 Psychrobacter piechaudii | reverse complement strand
GCAAAGAAGCGTTGTAGCCGTCTGTAATTACTATTTGTCCTACCTTTGACAAATCCTCTTGCTATTTGTTTGAGGTTGCTACTTTGTACTTGTATTATCGCTAGAGTAATTAAGGCTAAACACGTCAATCTTGCCTTGTTCATGGTTAGGTTTTGCGATAATATATTTATGAGCTGATTAAGGTTTGGCATAGTGTGGTTCGTCAGAAAAATTACTATTATGCCTTGTCCTTAGTCAGCTTTTTTGTTTTTTGTCGTGTACAGAGATTGGATTATTCAAATTCTCTTTTTTGTATCGTGGGATAAATATCGTTATGTCGGTCATTATCGGTTAATAAAGTAATCGCTTGCATGGTACTCAAAAAGAGGCGCCCAGAAAGCTCAGTAATCACAGGCGTTTGTTCAATGATGTCCATCACCGGACCTTTGATAAAACTGTAATGTAAACGTTTATTAGTAGCTTTTAGTTCACGATTTAGGGTGATGAGCATCTCTTGAGCCGTAAGATCAATGTGGTTCACCGAGGACATAATCAGTACCAGCTCATGGGCTTTAGGGTGCTGGTTAAGCGCCTCTTTGATCTGGTTATAGACCGACTGACTATTTCCGAAGAAAAGACTTTCATCGACTCGCATAATCAACAGGTTGTCATAGGTAATCACATCATGGCGGTGAATGTTGCGAAAATGTTCTGTCCCCTCGAGTCGACCGACCACGGCAATATGAGGTTGGCTTGACTGCCAGATAAGACCCGCAAAAGACACAATAATACCGATTACCAAGCCCACATTAAGGCCAAATGACAGTACCCCCAGGAAGGTAGCGGCAAAGCTGAGAGCGTCTAAACGGTCTGTCTTTAAGGCTGTCTTGAAGGTCTCTACATCAATAAGGCTAAGAATAGAGGCCATAATCATTGCCCCCAAAAGCGCATAAGGGAGGGGAGCGATAATATTGCCTAAGGCTAATAAAGTGGCCACCATAATGAGCACAGTAACGAGGCTGGCCAAAGGAGTCTTAGCCCCTGAGTCGGCATTAATAGCAGTACGCGAGAAGCCACCCGCTACCGGAAAACTTTGGCTAAAGCCTCCAGCTATATTGGCCAAGCCTAGCCCTTGAAGCTCTTTATTGGCATCAAATTTCTCCCCTCGCATACGGGCATAGGTACTGGCAACCGAGCTGCTAGAGACAAACACAATTAAGGCCATTAACCCTGCGGTCGGTAATAAAGTAGCAACCTGAGACAGGGAATCAAACTTGGGCACAACCAGCATCGGTAAGCCGGAGGGGATTTCACCGATAATGCGGATACCTTGGTTTGACCACTGACCAAAATGGCTTAAGGCAATGGCGACTATGACCACCACTAAAGGAAATAAGCGCCCTACCCATTTGGCTTGGGCAGGCGGTAACCAAGACTGCCATAACCAATGACTGGCATAACGGTTTAGCATAAATAAGGTAAAACTAACGCCACCTATGATAAAGGTAGGCAGGTGAAAAGTAGTTAGTTGCGTCAATAAGCTTGTGGCATAACCTGGTAAAGTATTGCCACTAACCGCAATATTGGTCACATATTTTAATTGGCTAACAAAGATCAATACCGCGGCACCGCTAACAAAGGCTGCAGAGACGCCGCGGCTAATGAATTGCATAATCCAGCCAAGTTTGAGTTTGCCCGCGAGCCAAAGTATAAAGCCCATCATCAGTGCCAGTAAGCTGGCTAGCATGGCGTATTGCACACTGCCTTCTATGGCTAAGCCATGTAAGCTACTGGCGGTCATGATAGCGGTAATCGCCACAGCGCCAATCGCCTGGATATTACTTGAGCCAACCCAAGCATACACCAGTACCGGTATGATAGAGGCATAGATACCATAAACTGGGGGCAAGCCGGCCAATACAGCGTAGCCCAAACTTTGAGGGATAACTAAGATGCCGACCACCAGTCCTGCAATGATATCGGCGGGCAGGCGAGAGGTATCATAAGTCAATATCCACTCTGGGATTAACTTAGCAAGCCAGCTGTTATTCTCAAGACGATTAGCTGATGTTTGTTTTTCCGCCACGATAGCCTCACATTAAAGACCAGTTAACTGGAGCCGCTGATGATTACAATTGCATAGACTTGGCCTATTGAAATCCAGTTCTAAGTATCAATATATATAATTGTATAATATAACAAATTGCAGGAGAAAGATGGACTATTTGTATAAGCCAAGTGTATTTGATTGGTTTACACTGGGTTGTGAAAGTCTATCCCTAAACCGCTTATTTACAATAAATTTAAAGGTACAAAATCATGAGTAGCTCACAGTCATTACATCTGGTCTGCCCCAAGTGTGCGGCAACCAATAGAATCCCTGCTGAACGTCTGAACCAAAGTCCGGTGTGTGGTAAGTGTCAAAGCTCTTTATTGACAGCCGCTCCAGTGGTATTAACTGGTCAAACTGCCCATAAAACCATCCAAAAAAATGAGGTGTTAACCATCGTTGATTTTTGGGCAAGCTGGTGTCAGCCGTGTCATATGATGGCGCCACAATTTGAGCAAGCTGCTAAGCAGTTGCCCAACGTGGTATTTGCGAAACTACAGACTGATAAGTTTGAGCAAGCCGCTGCACCTCATGGCATTCGCAGCTTGCCAACCATGGTGGTTTTTAAAGGGGGCCAAGAAATTGCTCGACAGTCAGGGGCACTGCCGAGCAATCAGATTGTGCAATGGGTGCAGTCTTTAGCGTAACGCTGTTGGCATTACAAGCTGTCTGGGGCTGTCTTTGATTCAAGCTATCTTCGTTTATAGCTTTGGACTAGGCAAAACAAACCTGACCCAACACCACAGCTTTAGTCGCACCGGTAACGGCGGGTAGGTTACCCGTTGCGCCAATGATGGTCTGACGCGCCAACCAAGCAAACGCCATAGCTTCTACCCAAGTGGGAGCTATGCCAAACTCTTGGCTTGTGGCTACCTGCCAATCAGGCAACTGCTGGGCGATTTGGCTGATTAAATTAGGGTTATAAGCACCACCACCACAAACAATGATATTGCCAGGGGTGAGGCCTAACCGATCAGACTCGGTTTGAATGGCATCACATAAGCTTTGAGCGGTCAGCTGAGTCAAGGTGGCTTGTACTGAAGCGGCATCAATACTCTGCTCGGTCTCTGCGCTGAATTGCTCAATTTGCTGCATAAGCCAATCTAAGTTGAACTCTTCTCGACCTGTACTTTTGGGGGCATTTTGATCAAAGTAGGGGTAAGCCATAAGCTGGGCTAGCAGCTCTGAATTGACGGTGCCCGACTGTGCCCACTGGCCTGCGTCATCATAAAGGGTGGCAGAGTCAGGATGATGGCTCTGATACCAAGCATCTAGCAAAATATTTGCCGGCCCCGTGTCGTAGCCAATGACTTGGTCGGCTTGATTGCTCGGTAAGACCGTAATATTGGCAATACCGCCTAGATTCACCACAATGAGGTCTTTATCAGACTGGGTAGGGTCAGCAAATTGTGCCAAGTGAAATGCGGGCGCTAGAGGAGCCCCTTGACCGCCTACGGCCATGTCTCTACGGCGAAAGTCGCTAACCAAGCTGATGCCCGTACGTTCAGCAATAATATTGGGATCTACCAACTGCAAGCTAAAGCCTAGGTTTGGACGATGACGCACGGTTTGACCATGGCAACCAATGGCCAGGATAGCATCCGCGGTAATGCCTGACTGTTCAAGCAGTTCGTTGACGACAGTACTGGCGAATTCGGCATACTCACGGCTGGCCCAGCCAAACCATTCAAGCTCACTTTGAGGTTGCTGCTCTAAAATGGTGTTTTTTACAGGGTGCGCTAGATTAGTGATGCCATTGGGCTGACATAATGCCAATAGGGTGTCGCGTAGGTGCTCTGGAAACTGCTTGGTATGAGTGGCAACAATCTTCTCATTATCAGAGTCATCAAACTGACAAATAACTGCATCCATACCATCAAGGCTAGTTCCTGACATCATACCGATGTAATAACCAGTGTCGAAACTGTCAAAAAGAGTCTCAGATAAAGCAGACTCCAAATTTTGTAAGTCTTCTAAAGTACTATCATTAGGGGGTAATTTGGTAGGTGTCATAGGCCTGCTACATTGGTTGCAATAAAAAATAAGAGACTGTCGTAAAGCAGTGTTGCTGTTATTATAACAAAAGGCGCTTAGATAAGCTTTTTATCGCAGTTCAAAAAAGCTCTGAGTAGTAGATAGGCCGGTTCAATTGGTAAGAAAAAATCTATTTAAATAGGGATTTAAGGCTTGAACTGGATAAGGCTTTACCAAAAATGGTTATAAAACGCCCGTGAAAATAGCTTTTTGCAGCATTCTTCATTAAAATCCTAGCATTCCTTTTTTATACTCATTAACATAGTCCTGATTAGACTGTTATTTCCTATTCATTCATCACAAAATAATTGAGGCAGATATGAGCCAAGCGACGTCAGAACAATCCACTAATAACTTAAGTATTGAAGAGCAACTGGCTATTATTAAACGTGGTACTTATGAGATTTATTCAGAAGAGGATTTGATTGCTAAGCTAAAGCTAGGTCGCCCCTTAAAAATTAAAGCAGGTTTTGATCCAACAGCTCCTGACTTGCACTTAGGCCACACAGTTCTAATCAATAAACTAAAGCATTTCCAAGACTTAGGTCATGAGATCTATTTCTTAATCGGTGACTATACCGCGAAAATTGGTGACCCTTCTGGTAAAAACGCCACACGTCCACCGCTAACCGATGAACAAGTATTGGCGAATGCCAAAACTTATGCTGAGCAAGTGTTTAAAATCTTAGACAAAGACAAAACTAAGGTAGTCTTTAACTCGCAGTGGTTTAATGAAATGAGCGCTGGTGACATGATTCAATTGGCCAGTCAGCTTACTGTCTCCCGTATGTTAGAGCGTGATGATTTTGCGAAGCGCTATGCTTCACAAACTCCAATTGCCATTCACGAATTCTTATATCCTCTTGTGCAAGGTTATGACTCGATTGCTCTTGAGGCCGATGTTGAGATGGGCGGTACCGACCAAACCTTTAACCTATTGATGGGTCGTACCCTTCAAGGACGTTATGGTCATGAAGCACAAGTATGTATTACTGTGCCAATTCTAGAAGGCTTAGATGGCGTAAATAAGATGTCGAAGTCACTAGGTAACTACGTGGGTGTAGACGATGCGCCAGGCACCATGTACCAAAAACTATTGTCTATGCCAGACGACCTCATTCAGCGTTATTACGAATTCCTAAGCTTTAAACCTATGGAAGAGGTGAATGCGCTAATGAAAGAGATGGAAGAGGGACGTAACCCACAAGAGATCAAGCGCATCTTAGCAGAAGAGCTTATTGAACGTTTCCATGGAGCAGAAGCTGCAGCCAATGCTCACAAATCAGCGGGTAACGTCTTAGCTGATGGTGAGTTGCCTGTGGATTTACCAGAGGTGACTCTAGAGCTTGAAGACGGTCAAGACGCTTTGTTTATCACCCAAATCTTAAACCAAGCAGACCTGGCTAAAAACAGTGCGGCTGCCAAAGACATGCTAAAACGCAATGCGGTTAAGGTTGATGGCGAAGAGGTGAATGCAGGCTTTAGTTTAACTTCGGGTCAAACTGTGGTGATTCAGGCCGGTAAAAAAGCGTTTGCTCGAGTGACTATTGCTTAAGTTGTGCATAGAGCTTTTGTTTAGAGTGTGACATTTGGTGCTAACCAAAATACAGCCATAAATCACTAAAACAGGATGAGTAATAAAGTGACAATTAAAAGCGTACCCCAAGGCATTTACCGCCATTACAAAGGCAGTCTCTACCAAGTGCTACACACAGCGCGTCACTCAGAAACTGAGGAATCATTGGTAGTGTATCGCTGTCTTTATGGCAACTATGATGTGTGGGTACGTCCGCTTGAGATGTTTACTGAAACGGTAACCGTCGAGGGTAAAACTGTACCACGTTTTGAGCTGATTCAGGCTTTAGCGGATTAAGTTGTATTTGTTTATTGGCTTGAAAACAAAAAGGCGCCACTATTAAGTGGCGCCTTTTTTTACCCTATGCGTTATAAACTAACGTAAAATTGGCCAAAATTGGATTAAAGCTTGTGCGTATTAAGATTTTTTATTGTTCTCTTTTTTCTCGGTCTTCTTGTCGTCTTTTAGACCTGCTTCAATCTGAATCTTTAGCTTGATATCTTTCATCATACCGCCATCGGTATAAGTATTCATGCCCCATTTGGTTCTATCAATAGTAGTTTCAAAGTCACCGCCACATACTTGGGTTTCTAACATTGGGCTGTCATAGCAGTTAAAGTTGGTGGCAGTTAAAGTTACTGGGTGAGTTTGGTCAAGTAAGGTTAAGTCACCTTTAACCGCTTTCACTTTATCGCCATCAAACTGCCATTCAGTTGATTTGAAGTAGGCGGTTGGAAACTTCTCTGCATTAAAGAAATCAGCAGATTTTAGGTGCTTGTTAAAAGCTTTATTACCAGTTTCTAAGCTACCAATAGGAATAGTCACACCTACGAAACCTTTTTTCGCTTCTGGTTGGTATTGAACGATACCGGTAAGGCCATAGAAGCCACCAGCGTTAGTTGAGGTGCCAAAATGATTTACAGAAAAGCGAGCGTTGGCATGATTGGGGTCGATTTCATAAGTGGCCGCATTTCCGGCAACGCTTACTGTGCCAAGACCAACAAGTACCGCAAGGCTTAATGATTTTTTTAATAATTTCACAGTTATTTCTCCTTTAAAAGACTTTTAGTTATCAACAAAATTTGCATAAGGTGAAAAAGTTTATAGTTTTAAATTAGCTCTTTGAATTAAAGCTGAAGGTTCACTAATAAAAATTAGCTTATCAATGCTTTAATTAAACTTTTACTTATAAAGCCAAACATGGGTAATAAGTAAGGCTTACATATAGCGGTCCATAGTTTAACAAATATTTATCAATTTTTGCAGGTGTAGGAGGGCAAAACCAAATCTTTTGGTTGTCTTTTAGTTATTGGTCATCTTTTAATTAGCAGTAATAATCAGGATAGAGGAAATCACTGCAATTAGCCTAATAACTGTCAATTGAAGCCACTAATAAACTCGGAGTATATTTTTTCCGATATCATTAGTGGCATAAATATTAATAGTCTGCTTCAAAAAAGTAGATCGACTGATTCAGAGAGTAGAAAGTGATTTAGGCACTGGATTTGATTTTTTTCCCCATCAAGGTATGGGCTACCCAGGCCGGTCCAATTAATAAGAACTGTAAGTCTTCAAAGAAGGAAGGTTTCTTACCTTCAAGCTTGTGGCCAATAAACTGTCCAATCCATGCCACCACAAAGATAGCGGCCCAAGCCTTGAATCCTAAAGGAAGTAAGGCAATGGCAGCCATACTAATCAGCATGAACATACCCATAGCGATAAACAACGGGGTAGATAGGCGCAAGTAGAATATGGCCACCAGCATGGCAGCTACGATAGTGAACCAAGCCGCGACAGACATGCCCATGCCTAAAATACTCACAAAAATTGTGGGCACGCATAGCCAATGGATTTTCTTGTTAATAGGATTTTGGTGGCTAACCGCATAGTCAGCCAGCCATTGATCTAAGCTACGCTTTTCAGAGCGTTTACGTGATGCCATTCTAATGTCCTTATTAGTTAATAGGGAGTAAGTTCCCAATAGCGTATATTGCAGAGCCTTGACCCAACCAGTGACCGCGCCAAGATCTATAATGTGATTAACTTATTATTGCAATAACCTACCCTAAAGTAAACCGCTGTGTAGAAGATAGGCTTAAAGTTTATATTTTTAGCCCATAGCGGATGATATAAGCAAAGAAAATATTGAATTTTTAGCCCAAAGACCCCATTTAAGTTAGTCATGACAGTTGCAAAGTGGGGCTTAGATTTTAGGTAATAATAAGTTCCTTATTGCTTCTCAAATATATTTAAAGGAAGTTAACGTATGATGCGTATTGGCCTGTTTTTATTAACCAACTTAGCAGTGCTGGTGGTCTTCGGCATTGTTTTTAGTATTTTGTCGGCCTTTTTTGGTCTCGGCTCTGTCCACGGTGCCGGAGGCATAAACTTTGGTAGCTTAGCGGTAATGTGTGCCATTTACGGCATGGTAGGCTCGATGGTGTCACTACTGCTATCTAAGTGGATGGCCAAAAGATCAACAGGGACAGTGGTCATTGAACAGCCTCGTAATGCTACTGAAAAGTGGCTTGTAGATACCGTAGCAAAGCAAGCCAAAGCAGTAAAAATTGATATGCCTGAAGTGGGCATTTTTGACAATGCTCAGCCCAATGCTTTTGCTACTGGGTGGAACAAAAACAAAGCCCTAGTCGCTGTGTCATCAGGTCTACTACACACCATGACTCCTGATGAAGTCGAGGCAGTATTGGCCCATGAAATTGGTCACGTGGCCAATGGTGATATGGTAACGTTGGCTTTGATTCAAGGTGTGGTTAACGCCTTCGTGATGTTCTTCGCCCGTGTCGTTGGAAGCTTCGTCGATAGAGTGGTTTTCAAAAATGAGGACGGTCCAGGGATTGGTTACTTTGTGACCAGTATTGTGATGGATATCTTACTGGGCTTCTTAGCTTCAGCGATTGTAATGTGGTTCTCAAGAAAACGTGAATTCCGTGCTGATGAAATGGGAGCGAAGCTGGCTGGCCGTGAGAAAATGATCAGTGCTTTAGATGCGCTGCGCCCTGCAGAACAGCGTCCGGATCAAATGCCAGAGAATATGAAAGCTTTTGCTATCTCAGCTGGTCAATCACAAAGCTTCAGTATTGCTAACTTTTTCCGTTCGCATCCTACATTAGATGATCGTATTGCTGCTTTAAAAGACTACAATCCTAGCAAAGCTTAATAGGTTCAATAGTTAATTAAGCTATAAAGCAAAGCCTAACAAGATAGAATTTAACACAAAAAAATACCGCGAATAATCGCGGTATTTTTTATTTAAATAAAACTGTTTAATAGCTAAGCGGCTTCTGCTGCACTGCGCTGCCACTCATATAAACCAATAAAAGAGTTAATCTGATACACCATGGTCTGAATAGCGAAGATGTAATTGCCTGTCATTAGGTTAACGATTAACCACACGAAGTTTACTGCAATCCAAATCCACCAGTTAAAAGAATAGCGCAGGATCATTGTGGCTTGAGCAGTAATTGAAAGCACAAAGGCGAAGACATTAATCCAATAAAAATCTATCATGCCTAAAAACTGGCTACCATCATCTTGAACCACAGCATAGCCTTTTTGGGCCAACCAATCGTTAACTATAGGGAACATGGCCAGACCAATGGCAATGAAGGCTAGAGTAACCAACCAAACCCATTTTGTGGCGGATTTTGGCACCATGTTGCCATCAGGATCTGTGTTTTTTGACCAATAAAAAAGACCATAAGCATGAGTAAAGAAGTTAAATAAGGGCGCCAGCATCAGGCCGACAGCCCCTGAAGTTCCTTGCACCACAACCTCTCCGGCAGTTGCCAGCATGCCTAAACCATTGCCCATGACATTTCTGCGAAAAGACAAAGACACCACGCAGCCTAAACCTACTAGAGAAACCCCTAAATAAAACCAATCTAATTGGGTATGCTCTGTGGTCAGCCAAAAGCCAGAGCTTAGCGCAATCACACCGAAGATGAACCAGGCTATAATCCATTGTAAGGCCCACTTTCCAGTGAGGTTATCGAGTAGTTTGATACGCATGTTAGTCCTTAATGTGAAAGGTTAGCAACTAGGTTTGGGCAAGGTCTGTGTGGTTTTTATCCATACAGACTTAGATAAATCTTATACCAGTTTTAAGGATAAGCTATTTATTTATGACCAGTTTATTTATTAAAAACATGCTGGTCAATATAGGCGATAGCCTCTTGATAGCGCTGGAAATAATCGGGACTAGTAATTCGATGCGTTTCGATATTATGACGCTCAAATAGGGCGGTTAGTCTGTCTTCAAAACGTTCACGAGCACTTTGGCTGCCCAAAGAGCGCATACCGTCATCTACCCAAGGCGTGTTGTTGGCCAAAAAGAGTGTATGGTCAAAGCGGAATTCTTCGATGCAAGCGGTGACGAAAGGATGAGTACGTCCCTCGTATTCTTCACAAAAGGCTTGGGTGGTCACAAAGTCAGTATCGACAAGGGTGATTGGAGATTGCGCTTGGTACATGGTCTCACGCATGGCTTGGGCATGATCTAAAGCGATGGGACCGTAATCACTATATTGCAGCCCTTCTTCTGTGCCACCAAGGTCAGTACCGACATACAGCCTGCCCATCTCTAACACCAAATCAGCCCCATAATAGTTGGCCAATTTATGGGCCAAAGTGGTTTTTCCAGAGCTTTCGCCACCAACAATAGCCACTGTACGGGTGTAGTTGCCACGGGCTTCAGGATGGATAATATCCCAGTTAGCGATTGGGTTATAGTGAATGGCGGTACTGTCAAACTCGGGATGAAGCGGGGTGGTGGTGACCTCAATATTTAAGGCTGAAGTCACGGCAGGCTTCGATAAAGGGTGCCCTTCTGTGACCAGCAGAACATTGTCACTATCAATGGCAAACTTGTCTTGGATGTAATCAATCTTAGCATTATAGGCATCGATATTGATGGTAATGTCTTCGATACTGTCATGCACGGGAAAGGAGAAATCATCACAAGTATGAATTTTAATAAAAGGCAAGTCACTACAGGCCATTTGCAGCCAACGCGCTTTATCTTGCAGTGTTACCGGAAATCTAGGGTTGGGATTAGGGTGCTGGGTAATGACAATGTGCAATATCTCAACGATTGATGAAGCATGCAAAATGCTACGAATATGTCCTAAATGAAGAGGCTCAAAGTGGCCAATCATCAGTCCTGATTTTTGCATAATAAAATCCTTAGTGGCTTAACTTACTTAGCTTTAATAATTTAACTTTATTGATTTGAAAGTCATTTAATTTGAAAGCCATTTAAATAGTTATTTAGGTGGTCTGGTTTGATAAATCGGTCAGTGTGTATTAGTTAGTTTTTATCCGTTGTAAGTCATTATACTCTGTAGCACTCAGCGGGGTTGTAATGAGCAGGAGGCAGAAACTTAAATTAAAATAATTGTTGTTAAAATAATAAGTTACACATACTCACACTGCGATTTTATTCATAGTTTTCAGCAAAGGTTTTAGTATAAAGTTACAAAGACAGGGTAAAGTCTAAACAGCAATATTGTTAATCAGCGCTATAATAATATAAGTTAGATTCATTAGGGTAGATATAAGCTCGACTGTAACAAACTTATAGAATAGCACAGCCAACCCTTATTTCCTTTATTGATTTGTTGCCTGTTATTTTTTACAGGTCATTTGGCAGTTTGTTACCGTGTCATTTTAGAAAGGAGAAAGTTGTAATGGCAAGACTAAATAAATTACATCGTTCACGTAATCATCGCATGATTGCTGGCGTTATGGGCGGAATCGCTGAGTATTTTGGCTGGTCTCCTAATTTGACCCGTATCTTGTTTGTTATTATCTCTACTGCCAGTGCCGCCGTTCCAGGTATTTTGATTTACTTAATCCTATGGCTCATCATGCCAAAAGCCACTGCAGACTCTTACGTTTAATTTATCTTTAAGCAAAGAGACTGCCTAAGCACAGAGACTTATCAGGATATTAGCCAACGCGTAATATCCTGAAACATTACTATAACCTCGGACATTATAAAAAAATATATAATAAGATAGTTAAAAAAGATAATTACAAAGTATAACTACAATAAGATGAGTGGCCACCTGTTGACCACGATAGCATGCTTTTCCTCCTGCCTAGATGGGCTACCATCTAGGTATTTTTTTGTCTATCATTTGCATCATTTCGACTTACAATATAGATAAAATAGCGTTTTTTTAGTAAGGTGAGCGTATTAAAGTACACCCTTAAAAAAATTGACTCTAAGCGGTCACATTCGACTGGCTTATTCATCCCTATTTTCATTAAAACGTGGCGACATTATGACTTTTCAACAATTGATTTTGACTTTGCAAACTTATTGGGCAGAAAAAGGCTGTGTGGTTCTACAACCTTACGATATGGAAGTGGGCGCAGGGACCTTTCACACGGCAACATTTTTGCGTTCTTTAGGCCCAGAGGTGTGGAACGCCACTTATGTCCAGCCTTCACGTCGCCCAACCGATGGTCGTTATGGAGACAACCCTAACCGCTTACAACATTATTATCAGTTCCAAGTGGTTATGAAGCCAAACCCACCAAATATTCAAGAGCTTTATTTAGGCTCTTTAGAGGCGATTGGGATTGATACCTTGACCCATGATGTACGCTTTGTCGAAGACAACTGGGAATCTCCTACTTTAGGCGCTTGGGGCTTGGGCTGGGAAGTCTGGTTAAATGGTATGGAAGTGACTCAGTTCACTTACTTCCAGCAAGTGGGCGGTCTTGAGTGCTTCCCTGTAACTGGTGAAATTACTTATGGTCTTGAACGTCTAGCGATGTATATTCAGGGTGTGGATAGCGTCTATGACCTGGTTTGGACCGATGGCGAATTCGGTAAAGTGACCTATGGCGATGTGTTCCATCAAAATGAGGTGGAGCAGTCGACTTATAACTTTGAACACGCTGACGTGCCTAAGATGTTCGATCTATTTAATTTCTATGAAGAGCAAGCAGATAAGTTGGTAGCAGCAGATCTACCTTTACCTGCCTATGAGATGGTTTTAAAAGCGTCGCATACCTTTAACCTCCTTGATGCCCGTGGTGCAATTTCAGTGACTGAGCGTCAACGCTTTATTTTAAGAGTGCGTACTTTAGCTCGTAAAGTAGCGCAAGGTTATGTTCAAGCACGCGCTAAGTTGGGTTTCCCGTTGGCAGATGAGACGCACAAAGAGGCAGCCTTGAATAAGTATTTGCCAAAAGATGAGAGCACTGCGGATGAGAAAGCCGACAAATAATCTTTTAGAGTGATTTGTTACAAGCTTTCATACGGTATCGATAGCCTATAAATATTTATAACATCTTCCAAAATAGAGAATTTCATGAGTACAATTTTATTTGAACTAGGTAGTGAAGAGCTGCCACCAAAAAGCCTAAAGCCTTTACGTGATTCATTACAAGCGAGCGTTGAAACTCAATTACAAGACGCTAATATCAGCTATGACCACTTAAAGGTTATGGCGGCCCCTCGTCGCTTGTCCCTATTGATTGAGGGAATCAGTGATAAGCAGCCCGATCGTGTAGAGCAAAAGCGCGGTCCTGCAGTGAAGGCGGCTTACGATGCCGAAGGTAAACCTACGCGTGCTGCTGAAGGTTTCGCCAAAGGCTTGGGGGTTGATGTCAGCGAGCTGATGACCATTGAAACCGATAAAGGCGACTACATCGGCTATGAATTGACTGTTCAAGGTCAAGAAACCACTGAACTGTTGCCTAATATTTTCCAAAATGCTTTAGATAATTTACCTATTGCTAAGCGTATGCGCTCAGGTGCCAGCCGTGAAGAGTTCGTACGTCCTGTAAAATGGTTGGTACTAATGCAAGATGACCAAGTTATTGAAGCTTCTATTCAAGGTCTACAGGCAGGCAACCAGACTTTAGGTCACCGTTATCACTCACCACAGCCTATCGTGATAGCGCATGCCAAGGATTATGAAAGCATCCTTGAAGCGAATAAGGTTATCGTTGACTTTGACCGTCGCCAACAGTTAATCGTTGAAGGGGTTAAAAAGCTGTCTGCTGAAGTAAATGCTGAAGCCATTGTGCCTCAAGATTTACTAGATGAAGTGACGGCATTGGTTGATCTGCCAGTGGCTTTACGCGCAAGCTTTGAAGAGCGCTTTTTACAAGTGCCACAAGAGGCTTTGATTAGCACCATGCAGGCGGATCAAAAGTACTTCTGTTTGACCGATAAAGAAGGCAAGCTACAGCCTTACTTTATCTTTATTAGTAATATTGAGTCAAAAGATCCCAGCCAAGTGGTCAGTGGTAACGAAAAGGTAGTGCGTCCTCGTTTGGCCGATGCGGAGTTCTTCTTCTTACAAGACCAAAAGCAGCCACTTATCGAAATGTCAGAAAACCTAAAAAATCTGGTATTCCAAGATAAGCTGGGCACCATTTGGGAAAAATCTGAGCGTATTGCTAAGCTGGCTGCAATTATTGCGACCACCTTCAAAGAGCAAAGTATTGACGGCTACTCAGACATTGATGTTGAGCAAACCAAACGAGCCGCCCTGCTGTCAAAAGCAGACTTAACCAGTACTTTAGTGGGCGAGTTCCCAGAGCTTCAAGGTATTGCTGGAACTTATTATGCGCGCTTAAATGGCGAGCCTGAGACCATAGCTGCGGCGATTGAAGAGCAGTACTTGCCTAAGTTTAGCGGTGATGTGTTGCCAAAAACCCCCATTGGTATTTGTTTGGCCTTAGCCGATCGTCTAGATACTTTAGTAGGAATCTTTGGTATTGATCAAGCCCCAACAGGATCAAAAGACCCATTCAGTCTACGTCGCTCAGCCATTGGGGTACTGCGTATCTTAATTGAGAAAAAGCTGCCTATTAACTTAAAAGAGCTAATCGAACAAGCGGTTGAGAACTATCAAGGTAAGCTTGCAGATGACCAAAAAACTTTGACTCAAGTTATGGCATTTATCAACTCACGCTATCGTGCCATGTATACTGAGCAAGGTATCAGTGTCGATAGTATTCAAGCGGTATTGGCTATCAATCCGAACCAGCCTCTAGATTTCGACCAGCGTCTACAGGCGGTGAATGAATTCCATAACTTGCCACAAGCCGCAACTTTGGCAGAGATTAACAAGCGTGTTGCCAATATCTTAGCTAAATCAGAGGGTGAAGTGGGGCAGTCAGTTAATGAGTCGGTATTGGCTGAAGAAGCTGAGAAAACCTTGTATCAAGCGTTAACTGTCGCCAAGACAGAAGTGGCTCCTTTGCAGGCTGAAGCTAAATACAATCAAATCTTGCAGTCGCTGGCTACCCTAGAGGCACCTTTGACAGGTTTCTTCGACAATGTCATGGTAAATAGTGAAGATGAAGCCTTAAAAGCAAACCGCTTAGCCTTGTTAAAGCAAGTACGCGAGTTATTCTTAACTGTGGCCGATGTCGGTGAGTTACAGATCTAGTTTAGAGGGTTTATTCCTGAACTCATTTCTGAGCTATCGCCTATTGGGCAACTAAAATTAAGGGCATAACGTTTTTGCGTTATGCTCTTTTTTAGCAATTATAAAAGCAGTAACTCATCTGTCTAAACTTCCCAGATCTCGAATCAATCAGAGATTAAGAAGGGCTGATAATAATCTGGCAAAGTCTGTCTTATCGAGGGAGCGATTGGCATAAATATTGTAAGTAAAAGTTACAAGTTAACATTACTTATTATTAAAGTCTTGTCGCATAATAGAGTAGCTTGGACTTCTCTAGATTTCATATTACGTTACTTGGATATGCGCTTGTTATGATTGAAAATTGGACACGGGAGCGGGTCACACAGCGAGTGCTGACAGCTACTTTATTGGTGATACTATTCATTCTTTGCTTTAGAGTGGTGCAGTTTTTTATTGTACCCGCTCTATGGGCTGCTATTTTGGCCTACGTGACCTTTCCTGTTTATAATTTCTTTCATCAAAAAGTTAAACTTAGCCCCAATATCAGTGCCGGTATCATGACTATCAGCATATCGCTGATGCTTGGGGTGCCTATTGTGCTTGGTCTTTTTGTGCTGCAACAAGAGGCGGTCAACTTATACAGTAATTTACTGTACAGAATCAAAGTAGGCTACGTTGATTTGCCTGAAGAAATTAAGAATATACCAGTAATAGGACAGCAAGTTAAAGATATCTTGTGGCAGATTAACAAAGACCCAGAGGCTTCTCTTAGTGCTTTTCGGGCTTGGTTGCAGTCACATTTGTATTATGGAAAAGTCGCTCTAGACGTTGCCTTTAGTACCATGGCCAAGATGGGTATGGCTTTGATGACCATCTTTTTCTTTTACCGCGATGGTATTAGTTTGATGAAGCAAATTCGTCAGGCGCTGCGAAATATTATTGGCAACCGTATTGATGATTATATTGATTCGGTAGGCTCAACCACTCAGGCAGTGGTTTACGGGATTGGTTTAACCGCATTGGCCCAAGCCATATTGGCAGGTATTGGTTATTACGTCGCAGGGGCGCCTAGTCCTATCTTATTGACCTTGATGACCTTCGTTGTGGCGCTAATTCCCTTTGGTACCCCTTTTGCTTGGATGGGTGTGTCTATTTGGCTATTGACTCAAGGGCACACCGCTGAAGCTATTGGTTTGGCACTGTGGGGGATGTTGGTGATTAGTTGGGTTGACAACCTTATCCGTCCCATTGTCATCTCTGGTGCTACCAAAATTCCCTTTATCATTATCTTTATTGGGGTATTGGGCGGTTTAACGGCCTTTGGCTTTGTGGGCTTATTTATTGGACCTGTGGTATTAGCCATTGCCTTAGCTGTATGGCGTGAGTGGATTAATCAACATCGCAATGTTATTTTTGCACCCTACTATACCAAGCTAAACCAACATCAGTGGAAGCCTGCAGACCGTCCCATGTCCTTTGAAATATCTCCAGAGGTGGTTTCGTTTAGCAAGTATCCGTTTGCTGATTCAGCGCTGCATGGGGCAGATAAAGTGGATTCAATCAGTAATGATAACTGTAGCGAACACATAAGCAATAAAAAACCACACCTGCCAGAGAGCAGCGAGACGCAGTCAGACGAGGCGACCGAGCAAAAATCGCCCCCTCATTCAGATAAGGATTAGTATCTATCATGCTCACTATACTTGCGGATAGTAATATTGCCCATCTACACGATTATTTTAATGAACACATTTTGCAGCAGCCGATTAACGTCATTGCCGTAGCAGGACGTGATATTGATGCCACAATGATCGCCGAGTACCAACCGGATGCCTTATTAATCCGCTCAGTTACTCCGATTAATGCTGAGCTTTTAAAAGATAACGACAGCGTAAAATATGTGGGCTCTGCCACTATTGGTACTGATCATGTTGATCAAGATTATCTACGTGAGCGAGGTATTTACTTTTCAAATGCCGCAGGTTGCAGTAAGCATTCGGTAGCGCAGTATGTGTTGACCGCTATTTTTAATCTGCGTCCGCAGTATTGGGGCGGTAATAACTCTGATATTACTGACAGTCAAACTGTTCCTATCAAACTGGGTATTATTGGCCTAGGCAATATAGGTAGTACTTTAGCGGGCTATGCAGCAGACCTAGGTTGGCAGGTTCTCGGCTATGATCCTTTATTACCAGCGTCAGATATTAATAATGCCAGCTTTGAGCAAGTATTGAGTGAAAGCGATGTGATTAGCCTGCATGTGCCCCTAACTCGAGCTACAGATAGCGATTATTCGACCTATCATTTGATAGATAAGCAAGCATTGGCAAAAATAGCTAATACCACGATATTGATAAATTCAGCGCGTGGGCCAGTGATTAGCGAAGCAGATTTACTGAGCGATTTTGAGAGAAACCCTCAGCGCCAAGTGGTGCTGGATGTATTTGAGCATGAGCCGGTTGTTTCCGCTGAGCTTCTCAATCAGTTAGCCATTGCCACCCCACATATTGCTGGATACACGCTTGAAGGCAAACTGCGTGGCACTCAAATAATTTTTGATGAGTTTTTAACTGTCTTTGGTCCTCAAGGGTTAGGAGATGTAGCCGTAGAGGCTGTATATTTGATGGATGAGCTGTTACCAGAGAATCCGTATCGCTGGCAGCAGTTAAAACAGGCGCCAGAGCAGCTGGCTAAATTTTATGATATTAAAGCCGATGATGCTTTGTTAGGAGAAAGTGTTGATAATGAAGCTCAAGCCGTACTAGCTGAAAAGTTTGATGGTCTGCGTAAAAATTATGCGCTGCGCCGTGAGTGGCTGTTTGAGCGTTAACAGTTTTATGCTCGTCTTTTAAAGTCTTCCCTGACTCAATAGATTTTCAAACGGGGCCCTTAATTGGGCCTTATTTAATATAAGTACATTAAGAGTAAGCCATGTCTAATTCCTCTACTACTGAAAACCAGGACTATCAAAGCTATGCGCCTTCAATGAGCTTAGAAATGGCGGTTAAGCGGGCTCAACTTATGGCGCAAATTCGTCAGTTCTTCGCAGAACGTGAAGTACTTGAAGTGCAGACCCCGTTGATGTCTCAGGCGGGCAATACCGATGTCTTTGTGCCATCGATATCGACCAATGTCACAGTAAAAGATAAGCCACAAACCCATTATCTACATACCTCTCCTGAATTCGCAATGAAGCGAATGCTGGCGAGTTGGAAAGTAGCAATTTATCAAATTTGTTCGGTATTTCGAGATAATGAAGTTGGCAGTCGTCACAATAGCGAATTTACCATGCTTGAGTGGTATCGCCCTAGTTTTGACCTTAAAGCACTGGCTGCTGAACTGTCAGATTTATTGGCCGCAGTTTATGGACAGCCACAAACTTTGGTTGAATATAGTTACAGCCAAGCGTTTATGGATTATGTTGGGCTTAATCCGCTGACAGCAAACCTTGAGTCATTGATAGAGGTAGCAGCTGAGCATGGCTTCGCTGGCTTAGATTTGGGCGAAGACCGTCAGGGTTGGCTAGATGTGTTATTCAGCCACTTGGTTGAACCTAACCTCGGGTTTCAGTCGCCGACACTGATTACGGACTACCCGCCTGCGACCGCTGCTTTGGCTAAAGTAGAAAAGGATAAAACAGGCAACGACGTTGCCAAGCGCTTTGAGCTGTATATCAATGGCATTGAGATTGCCAATGCTTATGATGAGCTGGCAGATGGAGCTGCGCTACAAGCCCGATTTGAAGCGGACAATGAAGAGCGAGCTCAACGCGGCCTACCTATAATGCCCATTGATGAGCATCTGTTAGCCGCCTGTGATCATCTGCCAGCGTGTAGTGGGATTGCCTTGGGCATAGACAGACTGCTAATGGTTGTCACAGGGGCTAAAAGCATTGATGAAGTTATTGGCTTTGGTATTGGTCGGGCCTAAGCCATTAGCCGATATTTGCTACAGCCTCAGTAATGTCAGTGTCACCATTTTGAATGCTAAGTACTTTTTTAAAGGTATTTTCTGCTGTCAATACTGCCACCAAAGTAGCAGCCACATCTTTAATGGCATTTTCACCTTCGGAGTCTGCATTAATGGTAATTTTGCCTGTGGATTCGCGTTCTTTTAACGCACTGGCTTGAACAATAGTGTAATTCAAAGTACTGTTCTTAACCAAATATTGGTCAGCATAATGCTTAGAGAGATAGTAGTCTTTTAACTCATTGATACCTGGCAGAGTCCACTTGCTAGTGTCTAACAAGAATACCGTGCTCAGCATGATATAGCATGTCAGACCCTTAATTTGAGCGGCTTGCATGGTCTTAACTGCGCCATGTAAATCCACTTCTAATACCGCTTTGCCTCCTGAGCCTGCTATGAAATAGACGGCATCAAAGTTACCCGCTATTTGTTTGGCAATATCTTCTTTGTCGGCAGTTAGATCTAATTTCAGATGAGTGTAATTTTCATTCTCGAATAAACGTTATCATCTCGTGAAGTGCCGGTTACTTTATGGCCTTTTTCTAAAAGTTGTTGTACCAATTCAGAGCCCACTCGACCACTGGCGCCAATGACTAAAATATTCATAAATACTTTTCTATTATTGTTTCTAGTTGTTTTTAATTCTTTAGCTCTATATAGCTAATTGGATGCCGTGTACGTCAGCATTAATTCACAATAGCTAGGGTATCAATAATAGCGATGTTATTGGGTGAGAGGTTGTAGACAACACACTAGAGATTGGTTGCAGAGTGTATAGGCTTTGCAAGTCGATAGCCGACAATCAGTATCAATAATAGGAACTGGCTAACAATGGGGAATGAGGTAGGTGTTAAGAGATATTAAGCAACATTAAGCAAAGATAGGCGACTCAACAAATAAATTCAGAGCCAGTAAGGTAAAATTAGCCGTATTGAAAAAATTAGTGCGCTAAAAGCTTAGCGCACTAATTTATTTAACCCATCAGCAAACTGCTTTTTATCTTTATCAGAGTAGGGCTTTTGACCGCCCATTTGAGTTAAATCAAGCACTCCTGTTGAGCGCATAGTATCCATAAAGTCGCGGGCATTTAGTTTTTGCTTGATATTGTTTTTGTCATAGATAAGGCCGTGTGGGGTGAGCACCTGCCCGCCATTATCGAGCACATCATTGGCCAGAGGAATGTCACTGGTAATTACTAGATCACCAGGAGCGACATTATCAGCAATGTAGTCATCGGCGACATCAAAACCTGAGCCGACCACTTTCATGGTGATAAGCGGTGACTTACGCACTTTGATGGGCTGATTGGCCACAAAAATAGCCGGGGTATTGGTGCGTATCACGGTTTTGGTGATCAGGTCTTTCACCACCAAAGGGCAAGCATCGGCATCAATCCAGATGGTCATACCGCTATTTGAGGTATTACTCATTACTAAAGACCCATTTTGTTGGGTAGAATAGCTATTAACTGCTCCAATGCGCCTTCAAGCTTAGCCACATCATTTGGCATCAGGGTAATGTGGGCAATCTTACGATCGGGACGCTCTTCTTTGTGGTAAGTATGATAGTGAGCGCCATCAATGGCCAATACATCAGCTAGATTTGGATACTCGCCCAATACGTTAACCATCACTGAAGGGTAAACGTTATCGGTATCACCAAGGGGTAATCCGACCACAGCACGTACGTGGTTCTCAAACTGACTGGTAACCGCGCCCTCAATGCTCCAATGTCCTGAGTTATGCACACGAGGCGCAATCTCATTGGCTAGAATAACGTCTTTGCCGTTCTCATCTTTACTCACAAACAGCTCAAGCGCCATAGTTCCCACATAATCCAAATGGGTCATTAAAGTTTCAATGGCTTTTTTTGCTTCAGGTAACAAATGACTGGTGCCCACAGCGGGAGCGTGAGAGGTGGCTAAAATACCGGTATGATGATTGTTTTCGACCAAGTCATAAGTACGGATTGACCCATCTTGAGCACGGGTGGCAATGATAGATACTTCACGGCTAAAGTTAATAAACCCTTCAGCAATCAACGGAGCTGGGGTAGAGGTTAGATTGCCCTTACCACTTACTGCATCACCCAATATTTTCCAAGCTTCTGTGATATCAGCTTCAGTTTTAACCACAAACTGACCTTTGCCATCGTAGCCGCCTCGGCTGGTTTTTAATACCAAAGGCAATCCAAGCTGATCACTGGCAGCTTTAAGCTCTGCTTTTGAGCTAACGCTCATAAACGGAACGGTTTTAATATCAAGCTCATTAAACAAGCTTTTTTCACTTAAGCGGTCTTGAGCCACCTCCAGAGCTTGCGGAGGTGGGAACATGCCTTGTTTCTTACCCGACTCAGACAGCTGTTTTAAGCGGGCTACGGTCTCTGCTGGGGTGTTTTCAAACTCTAAAGTAAAGACATCTGCTGCAGCAATAAAGTCTTCAAGCTGTTCACTACTGAATACTTGGCCATACAAAGACGCAGGACAATTTGGCGCATCTTCCAAAAAAACACAACGATAACCTAACGGTAAGGCGGCAGCGGCCAGCATCATACCGAGTTGACCGCCACCAAGGATACCAATAGTGCGGATGGTTTGGGCTACAGGATAAGCATTAGCTGTGGTCATATTCGGCTCTTAATACAGTTAAAGGGGATAAAAAAATAATAAAGTAAATATAACGTAATGGGTCAATACAAAGCAGATAAAAGAGGATTGTAAAAACAAAAAGGTGCTAATAGCACCAATTTGTTAAAAAACTACTAATCACTCAAGTATAGCAAAATTAGCTATTGATTACGCCAGGTGTCGGGCTAGCTAAGACAGTCTCAGTTTGGTTTTGACGGAACTCTGCTAGTTGTTTGGCTAGAGCTTCATCTTGTAGGGCTAAGATCTGAATGGCCAATAAAGCTGCGTTATAAGCCCCCGCTGTGCCAATGGCTAAAGTGCCTACAGCAATGCCTTTGGGCATTTGTACAATAGACAGTAGGCTGTCCCAGCCACTTAGGGTCGAGGATTTAACGGGCACCCCTAAGACGGGTAGCTCAGTTTGACTGGCACACATACCAGGCAGGTGAGCGGCACCACCCGCACCAGCGATGATGACTTGTAAGCCTTTGTTTTTAGCAGACTTGGCATAATCAAATAGTTTATCAGGAGTACGGTGCGCTGAAACCACTTCGCATTCAAAGGGCACACCAAAGTCTGCCAATAATTGTACGCCCAAACTCATGGTGGCCCAATCCGATTGTGAGCCCATGATAATCCCTACTTTTGGCGCGCCAGCTGGAGATTTAATTGGCCCAAGAGGGGCTTCTTGCAATTTGGTTGTGGCATTTGCCATGGCTTGAGTTTCCTTGCAAAAAACATTCATCATACAAAACTTTTGGCTTAATAAAAAGACTTTTATCAGTCAGTATATTGCACAAAGTTTTTTGGGGATAGAGGATAAGGGTGGTTGGTATCAAAGCGGTAGGCGGTTAAATAGCCGGTGCCGGCCGCTGAATAGTCAGTACACACCACTTGATCGCTTAGCGGAGCAGGGGTGCCTGTAAGCCAATAATGACCAATAAATACCGGTTTGTTGGTCTTTAAACGAAAGTCTAAGTCTTTCACCAGTGCCTGTTGTGGGAGTTGAGCCAAGTCGGAACCTGGGGCTCGAGCAATGTCGACAATCCGCTTTCCTTGTAGCTGATCCTCCCACCATTTTACCCGTACACGGCTGCGCACAGCACCATCTTTATCAGTGAAGCTTACTCCATCGGGCAAAGGTATCTCCACGCCCTTAAGTACCCGCTCTAAAGCATCATACTCTGCAGAGTGCTTCTGGCCTGTGCGCTGCAAAGCTTCTGCTGTGAGGCGATTGTCAGCGGTTAGCATGGGTTTTAATAGCGCCATATTATCAACGTCCCAACAGGCATGAACAAAACAGGCATGTTCGGTCTCAATCCATAATGGCAGCTCAGCAAATCTACTAAGCCAGTACTTATGGGTCTCAGAACCAAAAGGCACTTCATCTAAGAAGGCTTGGTGCTGGCGGGTATGGGTCTCATTATGACGGCGCAAATACAGGTTTTGGGTAGAATCTTGGTGCTGCATGGCGGTTTCATCAAGAGTAGCATAGGCCAAAGCATTATATTCATGGTTGCCCATGACTGCGTCAGCGACACCAGCGTCCAACATGGCATAGACGATTTCAAGAGACTCAACTTCCTGTGGCCCACGATCCATTAAGTCCCCGATAAAAATGGCATGGTGCCCTTCGGGGGGCCGATAATAATGCAAGTCTAAAGTGTCATGCTGGGTTAAAGTGTAGCCCAGTTTGGTGAGTAGGTCTTTTAATTTATCGGCATGACCATGAATGTCGCCAATAACATCGTAAATCATAGGCTGACTCCTTAAATAAAGGGAATGGCTTATTAACTTTATATTCTGTATGTTAGCTTTATGGTTTGATAGTAACTATAACCCAAGTCAATGACAACCTTCAGAGTTGGCGTTGCCGCCTCAATAAAGCTATAAAAACAAAAAAACACCCAGAGGTGTTTTTTTTGTTTAAGCTAGTGACGATAATTTCTGTAATTCATCAAACTGCTTGATAGCAGTTTAAAAAACTTATTAAGAGTCCTAGATTTAACGTCAGTTAACTGATTTAAATCTGGTCAAATCTTAAGTTCTGCGTGAAATGAAGCTAACAATGAATAGGATCACTGCGATCACTAAGAAAATGTAAGCAAAGTCTTGACTCAAGCCTGCTACACCGCCGAAGCCTAGGAAACTTGCTATTAAAGCGATTACCGCAAATATAATGGCCCATCTAAACATAACACACTCCTTGTAAAACTGAAATATCATTCCAGCTATTAAAATTGATTTCTGATTTTTTTTGATTTGTTGTAATGCTTACAATTAATAAGCATGATTTATAATAACTGATGGGAAAAACAATATGGTGACTTATTGTTATACATTCAGTGTGCTATTGTTATGTTGTAGCAAAGATTTATATATTACGCCTTGTTTTTATCAAGGCTTATGTTATTAGGGCCTGTGTTATTAGGATTTGTATTAAACCGTATTCTTAACCCCACAAACTACAACAAAAGGAGCACTATGGATTGGTCAAAATGGTTTTCAATGGACTGGAGTCAAGTAGGGGGTATCGCCTTATCAGCCATAGGTATCTACTTTGGCTTGATACTATTTACCCGTCTGATGGGTCTACGCAGCTTCTCTAAGCTATCGAGCCACGACTTTGCGATGACAGTAGGTATTGGTAGCATTTTAGCTTCAACGGTCCTCTCTAAGTCTCCTTCTTTATTACAAGGGCTGGTGGCGATGGTAATGTTGTTTCTATTGCAGGCCATGGTGTCGTTGATACGTCGTAAAGTTAAGCCCCTAAAAAACCTAATTGATAACGAGCCTGTGGTATTGATGGCACATGGGGACTATTATTGGGATAATATAAAGCAGGCTAGTTTATCAAAGAGTGACCTCCATCAAGTACTTCGAAAAAATGGAATCAAGTCTAAATCTGAGATATTCGCTGTAATCATGGAAACCACAGGAGATATTAGCGTTATCAAGCAAAATCATACCGCTACTGATAGGGCTCTTTTCGATGACATTCGAGACTGTGAGTATTTGCTTAATCCTACCCAAAATAAATAGTCTGAAGGCCTGCTTTTCACATATATAAAGGTAGAGCCCATAACCCAGAATTTTAGACCATGAATAAATTATCCTTAAAAGACCGCTTGATGGCACCGCTGATAGAGCCCTATGCTCGTTATTTGCATGCTGATTTATTGCACTCAATTAGGTTGGGGGCAGCGGTCGTTGCTTCTTTAATATTCAGTCAAGTCACACAAATTCCGCATTCAGAATGGTCTACCATTACCGTGTTTGTTATTTTGGGTTTGCTGCAATACCAAGGAGCCATTTATACTAAAGCCAAAGAGCGGGTGTTAGGGACTCTACTGGGTATTGCTGTGGGCTTAGGTCTATTATGGATCAACCACCAGCTCCAAGGCTATTTTGGGGTAGCTTGGTTATATTATGTGCTGGTGGGCGTCATTAGCGGGGTGATAGGCTATTACTCCATTAAGCAGCTGGGCTATATTGGGCTGTTAACAGGGATCACCATGTGTATGGTCATCTCTAGCTATAACAGTATCGGTCCTGATGGCGTAGCACGGGCTTTTAATGTGTTGATTGGCACTTTATTTGCGGTAGCGGCCACCTTAATAGTGCCCCTAAAGTCGACTTTAATGTGGCGGTTTTTATTAGCGAAGAACCTAGATGCCTGTGCTGATATGTATGATGGGGTAGAGGATTATATCTCAGATCCAAGCTTAGATCAGCGTTTTGCTGAAGCGGAGGTTACAGAAAGTGAGGCGGCAGATAAGGAGCTAAATAAACACCACCCAAGCTCGGTTGGAGTTACCAATCTAGATACTCAAAATGTACAGCTGGACTTAGGAGCCACTACCGTAACGGCGATTGAGGGCGTGACCAATACTGCGTCTGCCACCTATGTTAATAAAGACATGGTGGAGCAGTTTAAGGAGATTAATAAGCGCTTATTGCGGGTAAGAGGTCATATCGAAGCTACGGCCAAAGAGTCTGGGATAGACACTTCAGATCTGGATATGATTCAGCGGACTCATCGTAATATCATTGGTACCATTGACTTACTATTGAGTGCGGCCCCCAAGCTTGCACACAGTCCTATTGATGAAGAAAATCGTATTTTGGTGGATCATTATCACCGAGAATTAACCCAAGGCATGCGCCACATTGCGGCTGTGCTGCGTAGCCCTAGTGATCAGGAATTTCGTCCGATTACCCGCATTAAGGTTTCAGATTATCCTAGTGTGCAGACTCTACCTTTTGAATGGCAAGGCTATTTTTGGTTAACCCAGACCTTGCAGGGCCAACTGCAAAGTTTGAGTGATTTGCTACAACAAACTCAAGCACAATGGTATAGAGGGTCGGGCCTTCGTTATCAGCGCCAAGAGCAGCGCCGTATTCATGCGCATGGTAGAGAGAGCGATCTGGATCTATAAAAATAGCATTGGTTAAAGCTTAAACAATCTGCCAGATAACCTATATTAACCACAACACATCCTAGATAAGGTAGATATAAGAGCAGCTGTTGGGGTTAGGGCAGTGGAGAGCCAGTTATAATGAGTGATTATTTTGAAGACAAACAGCGACGGATTAATGAGTTTGTAGCACGGGCCAATCTGATACTGGGCAATGACCCGCTTTGCTATACCGGTCATTTTATTACCGGACAAGTGAAACGTCCCGATATGCTTTTTGTTAGCATTAATCCTGGCCACAGTAATCGAGAGGATTGGGGCGATATTGAGGCTCGTCGGGCTCAAGCCGTAGTCAAAGATTTTGAAGCGGTTCCTTGCAAGTACATCAAGGATGTTGAGCGAGGCAGTCGTTATGCCAATCGTATTGTGGAGGTGATTTGTGAAGGGGAGATAAGCCGCTTACAGCACTGTGCTGAGACCAGCTTTGTGTCCTATTTTGCCGCTCCTAAGGAGCAAGTGCTACAAGCACAGTTGACGGGATTACCGCTTGAAATGCAACAGGAACATCAGGCACTAACCCAGCTCGACATTGAGCAAATTAAGCCTAAGCATATTATATGTATGGGCTGGCGAGCGTTTGATCGATTTTTAGAGCAGTATGGAGAAGGGCAGGAGGTTACGGTAAAGCAATTGCCCTTAATGGGAAAAATGGAGCCCTATTATGCTTATACCGAGGTGGCTGGTGTACCGGTGCATGGCTTACGTCATTTATGCACTAAGCTGACCCAGCAGATGCGCACTGAGCTAGAGCAAAGGTTCTCAGAAATCTGGTCCCAAATGAACTCTACCCCAGATTAAAGCTATGTTTAAATTAAAGTTATATTCAAGGTCATAGCCTTTAATAATAGGTAGCGTATGACCTGCTCAAAGCCCCTCATGATGTTAATGAGGGGCTTTTTTTATTGATTTGAGCAAATCAGGCTGCCCTATTTAAAGCTATGTCTATATTTTTTTAGTAAAAAAATCAAGTCTAAGCCACAGTGATTTTAATAAAAACACGTGTTTTAAGGGATTATTTGGCTCAAACCTTTATTTATAAAGGGCTGTTACTGCAAACTTTTTTTTGTGAACTGAAAGTATTTGTTTCCAATGGGTAAATGTGTTTCAATCGCCGCTTTCAAATTTTAAGTTTCAAGCTTTAATTTTTTCATTTTTATACCTGGAGTGACTGTAAGTCACATGGGCAAACCTTTATGTAAATTTTACCGATTTTTTCGAATAGGAGTAACAACCCATGCAAGGAAGTGGTTCACCAAACTCTAATTTTGAGTCGAGTGCTAACAGCTCGCGCATGCAGCGATTTTTGAAAGGGGTAGAGTGGCTAGGTAACTTATTACCTCACCCAGTCATTCTATTTGTTTGGATGTCGGTGTTTTTATTAATCTTATCGGCCATATTATCTTATTTTAGGGTCTCCGTTATTGACCCTAGACCCGCGGACACGGCTGATCGCTCTGCAGATGGTATGATATATGTGGTCAACCTACTAAATGGAGAAGGTCTGGCCCGTATAATTGAAAACTTAGTAACCAACTTCACTGGGTTCGTGCCTTTGGGTACCGTTCTGGTGGCGTTATTGGGTGTGGGTATTGCTGAACATTCAGGCATGATTTCAGCGGCCATGCGTAGTCTTGTGATGAATGCTCCGAAGAAGATGGTGACGTTAACCGTTGTTTTCGCGGGTATTATGTCTAACACCGCTTCTGAGCTGGGTTATGTGGTGTTGATTCCCTTAGCGGCGATGATTTTCCACTCTTTAGGGCGCCACCCATTGGCAGGATTGGCTGCCGCCTTCGCTGGGGTTTCAGGGGGGTATAGTGCTAACTTGCTACTGGGCACAGTGGATCCATTATTATCGGGGATTACTCAAGAGGCTGCTCGCATTATTGACCCAGCTTATGTGGTGGGTGCCGAAGCAAACTGGTACTTTATGATAGCCAGTACTTTCCTAATTAGTGGTCTAGGTTATTTTGTCACCGAAAAGATTGTTGAGCCAAGCTTAGGGAAATATAACCCCAATGATGCAGAGGATGCCTCTGTGTTAGACAATCAGATTGAGAAAGTCTCGGCCATTGAGAAAAAAGGGCTTATCTGGGCCGGTATTAGCATGCTAATCTTCTGTGGGTTATTGGCCTGGACCATCGTTCCTGCAGATGGTATTTTACGTCACCCAGAAACCGGACTGGTTTCAGGATCACCTTTCTTAAATGGGATTGTGGTCTTTATCTTTGTATTCTTCGCTCTACCAGGTTATATCTACGGTAAAATCACCGGTAGCATCAAGAATAACCAAGATGTGGTCGATGCCATGAGCGATTCTATGAAGTCGCTAAGCATTTATATTGTACTGGTCTTTTTTGCCGCGCAATTTACTGCCTTCTTTAAGTGGTCAAATTTAGGGTCAGTAATGGCCGTAGCCGGGGCCACTTTCTTAAATGATATTGGCCTAACCGGTCCTTTACTACTGGTTGGTTTTATCTTAATTTGTGCGGTTGTTAACTTAATGTTGGGTTCAGCTTCGGCTCAGTGGGCCATTACTGCCCCTATTTTTGTACCGATGTTGATGTTGACCGGTTATGCACCTGAGATGATTCAAGCCGCTTATCGTATTGGTGACTCAACCACTAACATCATCACTCCAATGATGAGCTACTTTGGTCTTATTTTAGCAGTGGCTATGCGCTATAAAAAAGACACGGGAGTCGGGACGCTGATGGCGATGATGTTGCCTTATTCGATGATATTCCTATTCGGTTGGACGGTTTTATTCTGTGTCTGGGTCTTTGTTCTAGGCTTACCTGTGGGTCCTGGTGCAGAAACCTTCTACCCAGCCCGCTAAGCTTCAATCGTAAAAAAGTTAAACTTTGCTAAAAGACCTTCATCTAGTATGAGGGTCTTTTTTTGTGCTAAGTATCTAGGGATAAAGCTAAGAAGAATAGAGGACTTGTTATTAAAGCAATAAAAGCTATTGCTGTAAAGTGGATACGCACTGTTGACTGCTAATAACTGCTTTGAGGGTTGATTAAGAAAAAGAAATCCTTATATTAATACTAAATATTGATTTATTTTAGTTTAGAATTATTTATTAATTATCGGCTGTAATTGTTAACAATATATTATTTTTCCACGATAAAGAGGAACGTTATGGGTATTAATAACTCACAGTTGGCACCCCAAACCCAATCTACGCTTGCTAGTACTGAGGATAGTACTAAGCCAACCGTAACGCCTCGACATCCTGAGTCTCGGCTACAATCAGACTGGCTATTCTTACTAGAGAGACTGCCTGCCAATCAGTGGTACTCCTCTGACTATGCTTATAAAACCTCAAGCTGGTTAAACGTACATACCAATATTCGTAAGCGCCAACGTATCTTGCGTCAGTTAAGTGAAGAATATTTGATGGGCGCCTTAAACTGGGACAATTATCGGACCCAAATTCTGCAGCGTATTAGCATCTATGTGCTGAAGCTACATCAGCATCATAGTGTTGAAGACCATGGGTTCTTCCCAGAGTTTGTAAGTTTATATCCGCAGTTAAAGGCAGGCTTTGAGATACTAGAACGAGATCATGTGAGACTTAATGCCTTATTGGATGAGATGCAAAGCTTAAATGATGAGCTGGCAAAGGCGCAGAGTGAGGACAAGGCTTTGGCAGACCGCTTACAGGCTAATTTAATTACCGGAACTGATTTCTTGTCACAGCATTTGACTGATGAAGAGGACTTGGTAGTGCCTATATTGGCGTTACGTTGATAAGAGTAACGCCAATATAGAAGCTGAAGCTTTCAGAGATAAGCTACAAGAACTCTACTTTAGCCCCTTCCTCAATCGTGCCATATAACCCAAGCGCATCCCAGTTGGTTAGACGCACACAACCTGAGGAATTTTGACGGCTGATTGTTTCAGGATTGGGTGAACCGTGAATCCCATAGCTGGGTTTATTAATACCAATCCAAACTCGGCCTACTGGGTTATTTGGGCCGGGTGGTAACACACTGTTTTCATTACTAAAATCCTTATTATAAGTCGGATCTTTGATACGACTAAGGACTTTATATTCCCCCTCTGGGGAAGGCTTATACACGCTTCCCATCGTGGTAGGATAGCTGGCTACTAACTCATCTTTATCATTGTAGGCATACAGTAAATTTTTGGCTTTAACCGCTACCACTCTATGCACTTCTTGCTCATTCGGCTGATAAGGGTTGTACACTAAGATGGTGCTCCCCTCCTCAAATGGGGTCTCAGGATTCAGCCTTAACAGCAGACCTTGACTCATATGGAACTTCTCAGCCACAGCTTCAAGGACGCTGGTGAATTGCTGTCCTTTGGGATGCGAAATTAAAGTCACGTCTTCCTTGGTCAAGTCATAATTAACCAATATGGGCTGAGAGGTAACGGTTTCGTCTTCAGTGAGTTTGGCCCAAGTCTCAGGGGTCATCTGGCCATCAGCTTCAAGTCCGTTCCTTTCCTGAAATACCTGCAAAGCTTTAATGACATTCTCACCGAAGCGGCCATCGACAGCGCCCACAGAGTGATGGTTGTAATTAAGTAAGCCTTGGATCTTGATAATTAAGTTCTCATCTAAAATAGCATCAGGGGTCCATTGAGCGCTATTTACCTGTTGTGCTTTTTCAGGCAGAGCGTCTAAGCTGTAAGGGACTTCTTGGAAAGCCTTGGCCAAACGTAGCTGTGATTCAGTTTCACCAATAAACTGTTGACTGACATTGGGTTTGAACTGTTTAACAGGCTCGGCCGGCTGTTCTATCTCGGATTCAACGGAGGCTTCAGGAGTCAGTACTCCTAAAATATCTTCTTTCATCTGCTCAATGGAGGCAGTTTCTACCCCAGGAGTTTCACTGTTTGAAGACGAGCAGCCACTTAGAGCTACTGAGCTCATTAAAGCAGACATAATTAACATACGGCCTGGCAAAGGTTTACGCAAAGGCAATAGTCTTAAATGAGAGGACATCGAAAACATTACTGTACTCACTTCAAAGGTTACAAAAGGAACAATGCTATTTTCCAGTTAGGGTAAGCAGCAGAGTAAACAGTTACTCTGCCACTTCAATATCATTCACATTTTGGAAACCACGGGGAAGTTGACTGCCCCGGTTGCCACGTTTACCCGTATAGTTGGCCAAGTCCATAGGCTTTAAGGTCACATGACGTTTACCTGCAGTGACAGTTAGGCTGTCTTCATGATGCAGAGCTGTAACGGCGATAACCTCTTCCCCTGATTTTAGATTAATCAGTTTATTACCCTTACCGCGTTGCTGTTCTGGCAACTCATCTATCGCAAATATCAATAAATAACCTGCGGAAGTCACCACGGCAATTTGGTCTTGCGCCGCTTTCTCACGTTGATCTTCGTCTGCGGTATCGGACTTAACATCGATATAGGTCACTTTTAAAAGCTTGGCATCTTCATCGAAATTAATGACGTTTTTACCCGCTTTTTGATTGGTTTCTAAATTACCTAAGGTATTAATAAAGCCATAGCCGTGTGAGCTAGCCAATATAATACGTTGTTGTTCATCACCAGCCAGAAGCTGCTCAAAACTGGCGCCAGCTGCGGGCTTTAACACGCTGGTTAATGGATCACCTTGGCCTCGAGCAGAGGCTAGAGTATGGGCATCAATGCTATAGCTGCGACCAGTATTGTCCATGATATGGATTTTTTCATTAGATTTACTGCGCACATGGGCTTGATAGCTGTCACCTGAGCGAAAGCTCATGCCAGTGGCATCGACATCGTGACCTTTGGCAGCCCGAATCCATCCTGCTTTAGATAAAATAGCTGTGATGGGTTCGCTAGGTACCAAGTCTGACTCTTTAAGCGCTGTGGCCTCTTTACGCTCTACTACCGGCGACATGCGAGGGTTACCATGCTCCTTCATATCCGCCTCTAATTCTTCAATTATCAGATTAGTGAGGCTTTCAGGGTTGTCTAGTAGCTCTTGGATAGTAGCACGCTCCGCCTCAAGCTCGTCTTTCTCAGTACGAAGCTCAATCTCTTGAAGACGGGCTAACTGACGCAGGCGAATGTCTAAAATAGCATTGGCCTGAATTTCGCTTAAATCATAGCGGCTCATCAGCTCCATTTTAGGATCGTCTTCTTCACGAATAATGCGAATGACTTCATCAATATGTAGATAAGCAATCAGTAAGCCGGCTAAGATGTGCAACCGTTTATCGATTTTGTCTAAGCGGAACAATAGGCGACGGGTGACCACTTGACGGCGGCTGACCAGCCACTCCTCTAAGATCTCTTTTAAGTTCTTAACTTGAGGTTTGCCATTGAGGCCAATCATGTTCATATTGACACGATAGCTGGTTTCAAGATCAGTGCTGGCAAACAAATGGCTCATTACTCGGTCCACATCAACACGAGTAGAACGCAGCTCTAGCACGATGCGGCAAGCATTTTCATGATCCGACTCATCATGGATATCCACCACCCAAGGCAGCTTCTTCTCTATCATAAGTTTGGCAATCTGCTCTTGGATTTTGTTGCCTGAAACTTGATACGGTAAGGCATCAATGATGACTAAGTTCTTTTCTTGCTTATCAACATGATAAACCGCCCGCATTTTATAGCTGCCCCGTCCTGACTCGTAAATTGCCTGTAAATCTTTTTTAGGCGTAATAATTTCGGCCGCTGTCGGTAAGTCAGGAGCTGGCAATGACTGCGTCAGCTGCTTAACCGATAGTTCTGGATTTTTTAGCAGACGAATGGCAGCTCGAACCACCTCATTTAAGTTATGCGGAGGGATATCAGTGGCCATACCCACAGCAATACCTGTGGTGCCATTTAGTAAGATATTGGGTAAGCGAGCGGGCAGGGTAACCGGCTCTTGCATAGAACCATCAAAGTTATCTTGCCAGTCGACGGTGCCTTGTCCAAGCTCTGCCAGTAAGGTATTGGCATAAGCAGACATTTTGGCTTCGGTATAACGCATGGCGGCAAAGGACTTAGGGTCATCGGGACTACCCCAGTTACCTTGACCGGTGATTAAAGGGTAGCGATAACTAAAAGGTTGCGCCATCAAAACCATGGCTTCATAACACGCGGTATCACCATGCGGGTGGTATTTACCCAAGACGTCACCGACGGTACGTGCCGACTTTTTGGGCTTGGTGGTTGATTTCAGTCCCAACTCACTCATGGCATAAATAATACGGCGCTGTACCGGCTTTAAACCATCGGCAATATGCGGCAAAGCTCTATCCATGATCACGTACATGGCATAGTTAAGATAAGCCTGTTCTGTGAATTCTGCTACAGAGCGAGTGTCCATTGCTTCATTAGGAATAACAGCTGAAGAGGGTGGGATATTTGAAATATCAGACATAATCAGTAATTTTGCCTTGTTTTATATAAAAAAGTTTTTAGGTATCTGTAAAATAGAAGGTGTTGTTGTTTTAAGGTGTTTTAAAGTACAGAGCAGTCTTTATAGTATCGTTAGATAGAGGTATTATAGCAGTAGCAGTGCGCTATCCACTATATAGTTAGCGTATCGTATAGGATATCCGCTAAATTAAAAAGGTAATATGAATTCTATGCGTCAACTGATGACGTTGGATTTAATAGGTTAATTAATTTAGTCAGTCATGCCTATTTTTGATTTTTATTAACATATTAGTTGTCATATAGAAGTCAAATAGTGTATTTTAGATACAAAAATACCACTAGTGGCTATTTTATTGTTATTACACAATAAATTATGCTAATGAATTAAAAAGTTTAAGTAGGATTTTAGGAGTTTCACAGATTATGGACAATCAAACCACTCAATTTCGCCGCAATGAAAGACCCTGGTTAAAAACTTACGAAAAGTTTGGCATGGAATACGATATTGAAATGCCACCAGCCAACACCTCTTTAATTGAAGTCTTCGAAGAATGCTTTGTTAAGCATAAAGGCAGAATCTCCTTTGTCTGTATGAATCAAGAGCTATCATTTGATGATTTAGACACCTACAGCAAAAATATCGCCGCTTACTTACAGTCACTGGGTCTAAAAAAAGGCGATAAAGTGGCGGTGATGATGCCCAATATTCTACAATCTCCAGTTTGTATCCTAGGCGTTATCCGCGCTGGTTTCGTTTTGGTTAACGTCAACCCTCTCTATACCACTCATGAGCTTGAGCATCAGCTAAAAGATTCAGATACAAAGGCCCTTATTCTACTAGAAAACTTTGCAAAAACTTATGCTGATATTGCTAGCAAGACCGTTGATCATGTGGTCGTTGCGTCTATGGGCGACTTAATGAGTCCGGTAAAAGGCTTTATCGTGAACACTGTGGTTCGCCATGTGAAGAAAATGGTACCTGCTTACAATATTCCAGGCAGTGTTAACTTCAAAAAAGCGATGAAAGTTGGGGCCAAAAAGAAATATAAACGTCCTACCGATATTGGTTTAGAAAATGTGGCGGTGCTGCAATATACTGGGGGTACCACAGGCGTTGCTAAAGGGGCAATGCTAACTCATGGCAATTTAATTGCTAACCTGATTCAAGCCGACACTTATATTGGCGATGCTTTTGACAAGTATGAGGAATTGAATGAGCAGCCGGTTATTATGACTGCTTTACCCCTATATCATATTTTCTCATTTACGGTTTGCTGTATGTACGGGCTGCGCACAGGAGGCATTAACTCATTGGTGCCCAACCCACGTGATGGCAAAAGCTTGCTTAAAGCCTATAAAGATTATCCACCTGCTTTCTTCCCAGCAGTTAACACCTTGTTTAACGGGCTAATTAATAGTGAAGAATTCCGAGCACTAGACCATAGTAAGCTTGAGATGTCTATGGGCGGGGGTATGGCTGTACTAACAGACACCGCTAGGAAGTGGAAAGAAGGGACTGGCAACGTTATTGTTCAAGGTTATGGTTTATCAGAGACCTCACCGGTTGCTTCAGCTAACCCTATGGGCCTAGATGAGTTCCCTGGTAATATTGGGGTGCCATTCCCAGCGACAGATATGGCCATTCTAGATGAAGAAGGCAATGAAGTTGCCATTGGTGAACGCGGTGAGATTAGCGTGCGCGGCCCTCAGGTGATGAAAGGCTATTGGAAACGTCCAGAGGCAACGGCTGAAGTTATGACCCCAGATGGTTACTTCCGTACCGGTGATATCGGAGTGATGGACGAAGAGGGTTACTTCAAGATTGTTGACCGCAAAAAAGACATGATTATCGTCTCAGGTTTCAACGTCTATCCAAACGAAGTAGAAGACGTAATGTCACAGCATCCCAAGATTTTAGAGTGTGGAGTAATTGGGGTTGAAAGTGACAAGAGTGGGGAAGTGCCGAAAATCTTTATCGTGGCTAATGACCCAAGCTTGACTGAGCAAGAAGTTCTAGATTATGCCAAAGAAAACCTAACCGGCTATAAACGTCCTCGTTTTGTTGAATTTGTTGATGAGTTGCCCAAATCAAACGTAGGTAAGATTTTACGTAAGGATTTACGTGAAATGGAAGCCGCTAAGAATAAAGCTTAGACTGTATAGAGTTTATTAGATTGTATAGGGTTTAGAGGGTATATAGTTTGGTTTTAGAGCAAAGCAGGGTTATAGAAGTTAGTCACAACAGACAGGCTTTGCTTTAAATCCAGTTAAAATAAGCTACTTTAAGTTTACCTAGTTACCGAGTACAATAAAAACTCAAAAGGATTAATTCAAAAGGATACGAGCATTTATCGACGTATCCTTTTTTTGTTTAAAAAAAGCGAAAGCTTGTTTTTTTATGGCTATGAAATAGCCACCTGCTTTACTGAAAGTTATAGAAAAAACTATATACAACTCTATCACCAATGCATTATTTACTAAAAAATAACTTTAAAACCTCTTACTTGATAAAGAGCCATGCTTAATAATGCAGTTATTATTCCATTAAAATAATTCTACAGGTAATTACATGACAACAGCTTCTAACCCTACTCAGACCCCTCCAAGTGACCTTCATGGTACTTTTCCAACTTATCCTGATATCCCTAGTGATCGCCCTTGGCTAGAATCTTATGAGCGTTATGGCTTAGCTTCTTCGATTGAAAAGCCTGCTGATGACACCTCTTTATTAGAAGTGTTCGAGCGTAACTTCGCTCGTTATGGCAATCGTGGCGCCTACGTCTGTATGGGAGCCAGCTTAACCTACCGTGAACTAGACAACCGCAGCCGTCAAATTGCAGCTTACCTTCAATCTTTAGGGCTTAAAGTGGGTGATAAAGTAGCGGTGATGATGCCAAACGTGTTGCAATACCCGGTAGTGGCGCTAGGGGTACTGCGTGCAGGCATGATTCTGGTTAACGTCAACCCTCTATACACCAGTCGTGAACTTGAGCATCAACTTAAAGACAGTGGTGCCAAAGCCATTTTCATTATTGAAAACTTTGCTAAAACTTTTGAAAAAGTAGAAGACAAAGGTGCTGTAAAACATGTGGTTGTCTGTAGCATGGGCGATATGTTGGGCTTGGTTAAAGGCTTAGTGGTCAATACCGTAGTACGTCATGTCAAAAAAATGGTACCCAGTTACTCTTTGCCAAACAGCATTAGCTTCAAAAAAGCCTTAGAGTCAGTATCTGCCCATCAATATAAGCGTCCCACATTGGACCAAAGTTATGTGGCTTTACTACAGTATACTGGAGGGACTACGGGTGTTGCGAAAGGCGCGATGTTGACTCATGGTAACCTTATTGCCAATATGCTACAGATTGACACGGTTATGCGAGCCGCTTTTGGCGATACTAGCAGCGGTGAAGTACTGTTGGCTGCGCTGCCTCTGTATCATGTGTTCTCATTTATGGTATGTGGTATGTACTCTATGCATAAGGGCTGTACCGCCTTATTGATTCCTAACCCACGTGACTTAGATGGCTTGGTAAAAGAGATTGATAAGTACAAGCCTGCCTATATTCCTTCAGTAAATACCTTATTTAATGGCTTGGTTCACAATGAGAAGTTTAAGAATGTAGACTTCTCTAATCTAAAAGCCTCTATTGGGGGCGGTATGTCTGTATTACCAAGCGTTGCCAAAGCTTGGCATGAGCTGACAGGATTACCTATTGTAGAAGGCTATGGCTTATCTGAGACCTCGCCTGTGGTGAGCTTTAACCCAATGAATATCTCTGAATTTACGGCCAAGATTGGGGTACCTGCACCAGGCACTGATATCATCTTAATTGATGATGAAGGTAATGAGATGCCAGTGGGTGAGCGCGGTGAGATTTGCGTTAAAGGGCCTCAAGTAATGGTGGGTTATCAAAATCGCCCTGAAGACACCAAAGAAGCTTTCACTGAAAACGGTTACTTTAAGACAGGCGATATTGGTATCTTAGATGAAAAAGGCTTTATCAAGATTGTAGACCGCAAAAAAGACATGATTTTGGTTTCTGGTTTCAACGTTTATCCTAACGAGATTGAAGAAGCCATGGCTCAGCATCCGGCCGTTTTAGAAGTGGGGGCTATTGGTGTCCCTAGCGACAATCGCGGCGAAGATCCAAAGATCTTTGTGGTGAAAAAGCCTGGTGTGAATGTGACCGAACAAGAGTTGCTTGATTTTGGTAAAAAGCAATTGACCGGCTATAAGCGTCCCCGTATTGTGCAGTTCGTCGATGATCTTCCAAAATCAAACGTGGGCAAAATCCTACGTAAAGAGCTGCGTAAAATGGAAGGTTTGGAGTAAAGAGTAGCGATGACTAACGCTTGCTATTGGTTAGTCATCAAGTTACGATGCCCCAACTTTTGGGGCAATAAAGCAAAAAACTTTATTACCCCTGCAATAATTTTATTAAAAGTAGCTCTATTAGTTTGTTTAGTTTAGTAAAAGCCCTACTTTAAATAAAAACCCTACCAATCAAAGACAAAGGATATAACTTAGCGATGCGTATAGATAACCGCCAGCTGGATCAACTGCGTACAGTAACTTTTGAACGTAACTACACCAAACACGCCGAAGGGTCAGTTTTGGTCTGTTTTGGAGACACTAAGGTGTTGTGTACGGCAAGTGTTGAAGCGGGCGTGCCTCGTTGGTTAAAGGGTAAAGGTCAAGGCTGGGTGACTGCAGAATATGGCATGCTACCTCGAGCTACCAATACCCGCAATCAGCGTGAAGCTGCGCGTGGTAAGCAATCAGGTCGTACCCAAGAAATTCAACGTTTGATTGGTCGTAGCTTACGCGCTATGGTAGATTTAAATAAGCTGGGTGAAAACACCATTTACTTGGACTGTGATGTATTACAAGCCGATGGGGGGACTCGCACTGCTAGTATTACTGGCGCAGCCATCGCACTTATCGATGCGCTAGAAGTGTTACAGCAGAAGAAAAAGCTGAAAGAAGATCCTTTAGTGGGGTTAGTAGCGGCTGTGTCTGTCGGAGTGAAAAACGGCGAAGTTCTGCTAGACTTAAACTATGAAGAAGATTCAAGCTGTGATACCGACTTGAATGTGGTGATGACCCAAAAAGGCGAGTTTATCGAGATTCAGGGTACAGCAGAAGAAAAACCTTTTACCCGTGCTGAAGCGGATAAAATGTTAGCGATGGCCGAAAAAGGCATTGCAGATTTAGTGAAGTTACAACAAACCGCGTTAGGCTGGTAAACAAGTATTAGCCGATAATTCGCTCAGCCAATAGGACACAACAAATTATGCTGCAGGTTACGGATAAGGGTGCCAACATAACTTTGTCAGGCAAAACAGGCGGTCAAGGAAACGGCGTGTTTTGGTTTGCAGTGGCTCTATTGGCGGGTGCTTTGGCCGTGGCCATGGCCATGAGTTTATTGCCTGAACGCCTCGCTATAGGGGCGTTAGGGCTACTGATTATCGGTAGTTATGTATTTAACAGACTGCGTGAGCGTCAAAAAGGGGTCCAAAACCATATTACTTCAGGGCTACTGAAAGTACAGCCAGGTCAATTCGTACACAATCAATTTGGTAAAACTCAGCATATTACTTTGGCTGCCGATGACACAATCGAGGTTGTGGATACGCTATTAACCATTACCACAGTCGATGGAGATACCAAGTGTCAGGTCTCTGGCTTTGATAGTCAAAAAGAGGCTCAGGTGATGCAGGCTATCCTTCAAGGCCAAAAATTTGGCAAGCGTAATGCCAATATTAAGATGCAGTCTTCTTAGTTTCTGTTATCCCCATACCCAGCTTATTTCATAGCTTCATTTCTCTTCTTGTTTTTCTTTCTCTCTCTATTTTTTTTCTTATAGCATTACTTCTTAACTTGTCCTTTTATCACCAGTCGCCGTAAAACCACCCACTTCAGGGGGTAGATATAAGGCAACACACACTGTCGTAAGAAGTCGTTAAAGGGTTGTAAGCTAAAATTAATCTTGCCATACTAAGCATATGAAAACATTCAAGCTACGCATTAAAAACAAACACATAAAAGAGCTGAATCAGCTAAGCGGTTCGGTAAACTTCGTGTGGAACTATGTTAATGCACTTTGCTTTGAGCATCTAAAACGTACCGGTAAGTTTTTTAGTGCTTATGATCTAAATGAGTACACCAAAGGTAGCGGCGAGTATTTAGGATTACACAGTCAGACCTTACAGGCTATCAATGAGACACACGCTAAATCACGTAAACAATTTAAAAAAG
>NZ_FUGE01000048.1 GCF_900162825.1 Psychrobacter piechaudii | reverse complement strand
TGAGTGTGATTGTGTACGAGTTGTTGATATCGTTTGATGAGCCTCGTATCTAGCTCCATTTTATCTATGCCATACTGGAAGATTCTATCATTCTTTTTTGCTCTTTTTAAGTTGTGTAGATACCTATGCCCTGAAGTGGGTGGTTTTACGGCGACTGGTGATAAAAAATGCCCATTAAAATTAATGGGCATTTCTATTTTAATTAGACGGGTAATTAAAGAGCAAGCTAACCGGATTTTACCAGTAATTCTCAACCGCAATATTGCCTTCACCACGACGGTTCATTTCCAGACCCATATCTTTTAAAGTCTCTTTGGTATCTTCCACCATATCCGGGTTGCCGCACACCATCACATGAGAATGTTCCTTTGTTAGTTTCTCACCAGCCACCTGTTCTAGCTTACCGCTTATTAATAGCTCTGGTAGGCGCTTATCTAATGCCCCCTCTACCTCTTCACGAGTTACGATTGGGATAAACGTAAATTTTGCAGGAGAAGTCACTAATCCACCAAAATCTTCTTCTAACGTTTTAATCAGCTCAACATACGCCAATTCAGCTTGATTACGGGCACTGTAAGCCAATACGATGTGCTCATAATCTTCCCATGTCTTCAAATCTTGAAGCATAGACAAGAAAGGCGCTAAACCAGTGCCCGTCGCCAATAGCCATAGATCTTTTGGTAAAGGCGCTTGATAGCGCGTCAAGGTTAAGAAGCCAAATGGGATGGTATTTAATAATAATTCATCACCCACTTGTAAGTGCTGTAGCTGTGAAGTGAACGCCCCATCCGGTATCACGATAGAGAAGAACTCTAAAGTCTCATCATAGGGAGAAGATACTATTGAATAGGCTCGGTAAATGTCTTCATCAGGAACATCCTGAGTGTTGTTATCCACATGATGCTTTAACTGACTTGGGTTGACACCCAGACGCACCCATTGACCTGCTGTGAATTTGAAGCTGTCAGGGCGAGTGACTGTAAAGCTAAATAAGTTAGGAGTCCAAGTCTTCTTGCTCAGTACTTCAACTTTTTGAATGTTATCTGATTTATCAGTCATAGTTTCTACTTTTTATAAGTTAATTATTAATATGTATAAAAAAAATGCTTGTAGAGCATTTCGCCCTACAAGCATACCATATCAAGCTATTTAACTCATCTAGAGCACACTACGCTCTATTTATATTTGGCCTAGATCTACCAGATAATCGATTGAGTGGCCCAAGTGATAAACTCATTAGGCAACACACCCACATACAAGACTATCAAGGTCACTAGAATAACCATTAGACCACCGGCCTGGATACCCCAGTCACTTAACGCATCAAACTCAATCGTCTTCGTCGGACGCTTAAACAGCGTTAGCATCACACGTAAGTAATAGAATAGACCAATGGCACTACCCACAACAATCATAGCGCCTAAGAACCACTCTCTGCCATCTACTGCTGCGACGATAGCGAAGAACTTAGTGATAAAGCCTGCGGTTAATGGAATACCTGCCATAGACAGCAACATCACTGTCATCACCCCAGTCAATACTGGACGACGCCAGAATAGACCTTGATAATGATAAAGCTCCGCAGCTTCACCGGCATCTTTATAAGTACTAGACATTAGGGTAATGACCCCAAATAGACCCAGTGACGTTAAAGCATACATCGCCATGTACATATTGGTGATTGAGTAAGCGCCTGGACCGATACTTACGGCCACGACCAACACATAACCCATATGCGCAATGGAGGAATAACCCAATAGACGCTTTAAGTTGGTTTGACGTAATGCCAATAAGTTACCAAATAAGATAGATAAGGTAGCGATGACAACCAGTAAGGTATTTACTGCTGGTAAGGCCAATACTGCACTATCCAACATAAATCTAATCGCCAACGCCATCATGGCAACTTTGGTAACTGAAGCTAGATAAGTGGCTACCGGTGCAGGTGCGCCTTGATACACATCTGGCGTCCAGATATGAAACGGGGCTGCAGACAGTTTAAACGCAATACCAAAGGTCATCATTGCGGCGCCAACAATCATCAATGGCGACTCAAAGACGTTACCTAATGCCTGTGCAATACCTTTGAACTCTAAGGTACCTGTTGAGGCATAAATAAAGGCCATACCCATTAGCAAGGTTGCTGAAGCGGTGGCAGACAGTACCAAATACTTTAAACCAGACTCTAGTGAGCGATCGCGCATAAAGGCATAAGCCAACATACCGTATAAAGGCACAGATAATAGCTCAAGGCTCATAAAGAATGAAGCTAAGTTGTGCGCCGATACCATTAGCAAGGCACCAACTGTCGATAATAGCAATAATAGGTACAACTCTTCTTTATGATCTTTAAAAGTCTTAAAGTAAGGATACGCTAAAGTACAACAAGCCAGTGACGCTAAGAAAATAAACACCATGTTGAACTGAGCAAAGGGGTCAATAATAAACATACCACTGACAATCACTTGCTTAGGAACCGCAAACCAGCCCATTATCTGACCGATTAAAGTGATTAAACCAACGTTTAATCCCACAACCGCTAATGTCCCCGTTAAGAAGTGTGAGCGCTTAAATGCAATGGCAATCATCACTACCAATAAGGTCACGGCGACAATAATTACTGGGGCGAAAGGTAACAATACAGGCCAAGCATTTGCTAGAAGATTATTCATTAACGTACCTCCGCTGCGGCAACTGCTGACTGTATTGACTCTACAGCTTCAAAATTAACAACTTCGTGATAAGTATAAGCATTATTGATCCACTGCATAGCATGGCTTGAAGTATCTAGCACGGTTTGTGGATATAAGCCTAACCACACCAATCCAATGGCTAAGATAAGCAATAACGTCAATTCGCGCTTATTCAAATCATGTAGATTGATAGGCTTATCGTGTGACTCTTCACCTTCATAGCTGTGATTGATCATATGTGTCGTGTTATTTTCATTGACGGCTAAAGTAGCATTAGCAGGCTGTACGGTAGCTTTTTCTAACTCAACAGAATTAACGCTGTTAGTGGCTACTGTTGCTGCTGCATACTTAGGCACAGTCTCCTCCCCAAATAAAGCACGGTAAATAAGAATTAATGAATACAATCCTGCCCATACCAAGCTGAATGTAGCGATTACTACAAATACTGGGTATTTTTCAAAAGAACCTAATAGGATTAAGATTTCACCAATAAAGTTACCGGTACCTGGGATACCTAATAAAGCTGCACAGAAGAACATTAAGAACGGAGCGTAGTAGCGGAACTGACCCCACATACCACCCATCAATGGTAATTCACGAGTATGCATGCGCTCGTATAATTGACCGGCCATAATGAACAGAGCCGCTGACGATAAGCCGTGAGCCAACATCTGAACCATAAGACCTTGCAGACTGATTAGGGTACCTGCATAGATGGCCAATACCACAAAGCCCATGTGCGAAATACTGGTATACGCCAATAGACGCTTAATGTCAGTTTGCATAAACGCCAACCAAGCACCATAGAAGATACCGATGGCTCCTAAAGTAATGGCAATTGGGGCAAACTCTTGTGAGGCTGCTGGGAATAAAGGCAGTACGAAACGAATCAAACCATAGGCAGCGGTTTTAATTAAGATACCTGCCAAGTCAACCGAACCTGCAGTGGGTGCTTGAGCGTGGGCATCCGGTAACCAGCCATGAAATGGCATGATAGGTAACTTAACTGCAAAACCAATGAAGAAGCACAGCATGATTGGGTATTCCCAACCGCCCAACTGTATGCCTAATAAATCATTGTAGTTGAAGCTAAAGATACCTGAAGTACGGTAATTCATGATGACTAGCAATAAAATACCAATCAACATAATCAGACCTGAAGCCTGAGTGTAAATGAAGAACTTAGTCGCCGCGTACTCTTTGGTCTTACCATTGGTGGCGTTATGACCCCAGATGGCAATTAGGAAGTAGATGGGAACTAACATCATCTCCCAGAAGAAGAAGAATAAGAATAAGTCGATGGCTAAGAAAACCCCGATCACCCCACCCAAACTCCATAGTAAGTTAAGATGGAAGAAACCGACACGGCGCTGAATCTCACCCCATGAACAGCCTACCGCCATAATACCTAGGAAAGCTGTGAGTGAGACCATTAACAGTGACATACCATCTAAGGCTAAATGGAAGCTGATGCCAAAGGACTCAATCCAAGGCACACTAAATTCAGCAAACCAAGGCAGCTTAGCCGTTGGCGCCAGCACTTGCTCACTCATACCCGCGAAGGCACCTTCACGCCATAAGACTAGCGTTAGGACAAAGGTGATGATCATACCGATCAAGGCGATCCAGCGTGGCAGACGATTATTAATTTTCTCTACTAACCAGCACAGCGTACCCGCGATGAACGGGGTCGCAATTAATGCTGGCAACATCCAAGCTAATTGAAATTCTGTCATCTTAAATCACCGTCGTCATGACTAGTATCAATAACACTGCCATCCCCAATCCAAAGCTTGCGGCATATCCTCGAAGCGAACCTGTCTGAGTCATGGCCATCACTTTGTTACCCGCTGAAGCAATTGCAGGTAGGATGTTCCATGTCTTATCGACTGGGTCTGCTTTAAGCATTTTACCAATTAATAAAAATGGTTTTACGAACACTAAATCATATAAGGCATCAAAGCCTAGACCATTATGGCACCAGTAATAAATAGCACCGCCTAAACTTGAGGCTTTAAACTTAGCCAACAATTTACCGTTGTTGGCCACATAAAGTAGCAAGGCTAAGATTAGGCCTGAGGCCATAGCGCCCATGGCAATAAATTCTGCTGTATGTTTGGCATGAGCCTCACCATTTAACTCTAATAAATGGCCAACACTTTCAGGCAGTACACCTTGTAGAGGTGGCGTAATTAAAGCACCCACTGCGGTAGATAATACCAGCAATACCACTAGCGGTAATTGATAAGAGATACCTGATAGTTTGTGAGCTTCAGTTTTTTCTTCGCCGAAGAAAGTAAACCAAATCATACGGAAAGTATAAAGTGAGGTTAGGAACGCCCCAAACACACCCATGTAGAATAGGACTTGATGGCCGGTTGCATAGCTTTCCCAAAGAATAGCTTCTTTAGAATAGAAACCTACAGTTACCCAAGGAATGGCTGCTAATGCACCCCCACCTACGATAAAGCACCAGAATACCAATGGAATCTTCTTACGCAGACCACCCATCTTAAAGATGTTTTGTTCATGATGCACAGCAGTAATAACCGCACCGGCAGATAAGAACAATAAAGCTTTAAAGAAAGCGTGCGTCATTAAGTGGAAGATAGCGCCTTGCCAAGCCCCAACCCCTAACGCTAAGAACATGTAACCAATTTGGCTCATGGTCGAATACGCTAAGATACGTTTGATATCGGTTTGTGCTAAAGCACAGAAGCCAGCCACAACTAGAGTAATAGCACCCACAGCACCTACCCAGTACAATAAAATGCCTGGGGTTAATATAAACAGTGGGTGTAAACGGGCAATTAGATAAACCCCGGCTGTTACCATGGTCGCGGCGTGAATTAACGCAGAAACAGGGGTTGGACCTGCCATCGCATCGGCAAGCCAACTGTGTAAAGGAATCTGTGCAGATTTACCCATCGCACCACCGACTAACATCATGGTTGCCAACACTAAGGTAGAATTGTTGGCCTCAAACATTTGCGGCGCTTGGGTAATAATATCTTGAATATTTAAAGTGCCGAACTCACGGAACAATAAGAACAGACCAAAGGCTAAAAATACGTCACCGATACGAGTAACCGTAAAGGCTTTCATTGCTGCACGGCCATTGGCTCTGTTTTGATAATAAAAGCCAATTAGCAAATAAGAACAAATACCTACCCCTTCCCAGCCTAAATAAAGAAGCAGTAAGTTGTCCGCCAATACCAACAAAATCATGCTGGCAACGAACAGGTTCATGTAGCTAAAGAAGCGAGCAAAGCCAACATCACCTTTCATATACCATGAAGCAAATAGGTGAATTAAGAAGCCCACACCGGTAATTACGCCTAACATGGTTAAGGCCAAACCATCAAAGCTTAGACCGAAAGCAGGGGCAAAGTCGCCAACCTGTAACCAGGTCCATAATGGAATGTTGATAACGGTACTGGGATCATTGGCTTGTAAATAGCTTACTGAAGCAATTAGAGCACATAAGGCAGATAAGCCCATGCTACCTACGCCCAACCATTTTGCGGCAGTTTCTGATAATTTATCACGCATTGCCGCTAAAATCAGAAAGCTGATGGCAGGAAAAATAAAGGTTAACGCTAATAAACTCATCTCATTAACCTCTCATCTCATTAGCCGAATCAATGTCTAGGTGACCACGGCGATGGTAGAACTGTAATAGAATAGCCAAGCCTAATGACGCTTCAGCTGCTGCTAAGGTTAAGATAAAGATAAACATAACTTGACCATCAGCACTTAACCAATGACTGCCGGCGACAATAAAAGCAAGTCCGGCGGCACTCATCATAATCTCTAAGCTCATTAGCATAAATAAGAAGTTACGACGAACCATAACCCCGCATAAACCAATGGCAAAAATAATGCCCGCCAATATTAGACCATGCTCCATAGGAATTGGGCCCAAAATAGAGTTTTCTACTACCGTATTATTTGGGGTACCCTGCACCATTTCGACAGATTTCATTTGCAGCGACTGAACTGAAGCTGTATCTGGATTGGCAGTATTCACAGCTGCGCCTTCAAGGCTATGCGCTGTTTCAGAGGTTGCAGTTGCCATTAACTATCCTCCTTATTGTGCAGGTTAGATCTAACATTATATTGATTATGATTGTCTATGAAGTCTTTGGCATCAATAGGTTGATAGTCATACACCTCATCGCTGTGACCTCTTGGCGCTGAATTACGGCTGGTGTGGCTTTCATTTTCATCATCCAGCGCTCTTTTACCCAAGTGGTAAGCGGCAACCAGAGCAGCCAATAACAATAAGGCTGCTACTTCTACTAAAAGTAGGTATTCAGTAAATAGAGCGATACCGACTTGCTTAGCAGAGACAGTTGCTGCGCCTATTGTGGCAGTCGCTACTGTACCCTCTGCGGTAGAAATACCGTTGCCTAAGGACAGCATATAAACCAAAACCACAGCGATAACAAAAGTTAATGCGGTAGGCACGGCCCAAACATTTGAGGCCAACCACTTGCTTTCACGAGCATCATTCTTAGTCCCTAAGTTCAACATCATAATGACGAAGACGAACAGTACTAAGATTGCCCCAGCGTATACAATAACCTGTAACGCTCCGGCAAAAGGGGCACCGATAATAAAAAAGATACCTGCCAAAGCAAGTAAAGTCACAATCATAGAAAGAATGGCATGAACAGGATTAGCGAGCATAATGACTCGCAAGCTGGCAATAATTGCCACCAAGCCTAAGGCATAGAATCCTACCAATGCAGTATTGTCAAACCAGTGTAGCCAACTCATGGCAATAGACTCCTTAAATCGACAGGTTGAGCCTCATTTTGGGCAGCACCTTTTGGTTTGTCTTTAATCGCCATACCGCTAACACGGTAATAGTTATAGTCAGGATATTTACCTGGACCTGAGATTAACAGGTGTTCTTTTTCGTATACTAAGTTTTGGCGCACATATTCTCCTAACTCGAAATCTGGAGTTAGCTGAATGGCTGTCGTTGGACAAGCTTCTTCGCACATACCACAAAAGATACAGCGCGAGAAGTTAATACGGAAAAACTCAGGATACCAGCGCCCATCTTCACGCTCAGCTTTTTGTAATGAGATACAAGCCACAGGGCAAGCTACTGCACACAAGTTACACGCCACACAGCGCTCGTCGCCATCTGGATCACGGGTTAGGACGATACGGCCCCTGAAACGTGGCGGCACAGGAACAGGCTGTTCAGGATACAATATCGTATCTCGAGGTCTAAACGCATGACTGTTAACCATCCACATAGAACGCACAATGGTAAACATGCCCACGACTGTATTTTTCAACGTTTTAAACATGTTAACTTCTCTAATTGCTTATCAGTGATAAGGCCGCTAAAGCGTTTTAACTGGCCCCATCTAACCTAATAAATAGAAGATTCAAAAACTCAGTATTTATTATCGAACCAAGTCTAACTTAACTATAATTTTCTCAAATTTGCAGTCTTGCTTTTTGTGCTTTCAGTTACCTTAAGCAGCCGAAATTAAGATTAATGCTGCGGTAATTAATAAGTTAATTAAGGTCACCGGCAGACACACTTTCCAACCGAAGTTCATCACCTGGTCATATCTTGGACGCATTAATGAGCCGCGTGCTAAGACGAACATGGTCATGAAGAATAAGGTCTTAATCATAAACCAGAAGGCAGGAGGTAAAATGGTAAAGCCTAAATTTAGAGGGGCATCCCAACCGCCAAAGAACAGACAAGTCATTAACGCTGAGATAAGCACAACGTTGACATACTCACCGATAAAGAACATACCGAACTTCATGCCTGAATATTCGACATGATAACCTTCGGCCAATTCTTGTTCTGCTTCTGGTTGGTCAAAAGGATGACGGTGTGTTACCGCAACACCCGCCACTACGAAGGTCAAGAACCCTAAAAACTGTGGGAAGATGTTCCAGTGCCAAAAGCCGCCTGTTTGTGCCTCTACAATATCACGTAGGTTAAAAGAGCCTGTCATGGCCACAACACCCATTAGAGATAAACCTAAGAACACTTCATAACTGATGGTTTGTGCTGCAGAGCGAAGGCCGCCTAATAAAGAATATTTGTTTTCAGAGGCCCAACCGCCGAACATTACCGCGTAGACTGCCATACCGGCCATGGCAAAGAAGAATAAGATACCGATATTCCAATCTGCAACCCCTAAGGTAGGAGAGATTGGAATAATGGCAAATGACACCAGGGCTGTGAACATAGCAATCGCTGGTGCTAGGATGAATATAAACTTATCAGCAAACTTGGGTGTCCAATCTTCTTTAAAGAAGATTTTTAACATATCTGCGATAAGCTGTAATGAGCCCCAAGGCCCTACTCGGTTTGGACCATAACGGTCTTGCCATAAGGCCAGCATACGACGCTCATAAACAATCATTAATGCAGCGACAATAACCACGACTAGGAAGATAACCAGAGCTTGCCCCACTAGGAATAAAGTATTCCAAGCGTCTACCGATAAGCTTTGACTTAGAAAGCCTGGCACCTCAGGGATGATTCGAATAGATTCCATATTAACCTCCCTGACCCTCTAACTGTGGTTTGTTACTTATTACTGTTGACGTTTTTGGTGGATCAATTTTTAGCACAGAGGCTGGTAAGTGACCATGTAAAATCGGCACTTGACCGACTGGATAGCCAATACAGCCTTCTGCAAGATAAGCTACGATAGTGACTGGCAACTCAACACGCTGACCCTCTACGGTGATGGCCAGCCAGTCGTTATTACTTACTTGCCAGTGCTCAGCATCTTCTGCCCCAATATAGAATGAAGGCTGCTGCATTTGTTCTGCAATTACTGGGCTTCTATGTGCCATAGCAGAGCTGCCATAGATATTATGGACTGGAACCAACTTGGCCTGACCTTGGAAAATACTGGTCTTAACAGGCTGAGCCAATTCTGGACGAATATATTCGCGTTTTGCGCGTTTTTTGGTTTCATCCATCAAATCAAATAGACGAATACCTGAATCCCCCTGTTTTAGGCTACCGCCCACTTTGTCTTGGTACTTATTCCAAGCTTGTGGTGAGTTCCAACCCGGAGCTTGAGCAAAAGGAATCATCGAGCCAGGAGTCTGGGTACCACTATACCCTTCCATCGAGAAAGTTAAGCCGGTATCAATATCTTTTGGCTGCATAGGTTCATGCACTGAGATATTAGCGCGCATAGCGGTACGGCCTGAGTAACGTCTTGGTTCACGTGCAATTTTTAGACCTGAAATACGGAAGTCTGAATCCGGTGCTGCCTGCTTAATGCCTTCTAAATTAGGATGAGTCTTAATCAACTCGTTAATAACATCATCCAATTGAGTCCAATCAAGGGGTAACTGATTTAGACTGGTTTCAACGGCATGTAGCCAGCGCCAGCCTTCTTTAATACAGTTTTTATGATCGTAATAGCTGGGATCATAGACTTGGAAGAAGCGCTGAGCACGGCCTTCGGCAGAAATCAAAGTACCATCTGCTTCCGCGAAGCTTGATGCTGGCAACACAATATCAACGAATTTATGCCAATGTAGATTTTGATGATCTAAAGCAATAACCGTTTTGTCGCTTAATAGCTCAGCTAACTTATCAATATCTAGGGCATCCGTTAGTTGGTTTTCTGCCACAATAACCGCATCAAAATCTGTTGCTAATAACTCTTCAACTGACTTACCGCCTAATAAGCAAACCCCAAAGCTATTTGCATTGCGCACGCTTAAGTATAGGCCCGCTTGCTTGCTGTATTTTTCATTAGCTTGCTTTAATTCTAAAGGCGCTTGGTTTGGCTGACGCTCTAAGTTATCAGCAGCTTTTGATTGACCCGCTTGATCTGGCTTAGCATCAAGCTCTTGATCTTCGCTGGGCTGCTGCTCAGCCTGTTGGGCACGCACTTTAGCATTATGAACTTCGATTTGCTCCAGCTCATAAGCTTTAATCTGGTCACGTTTGTCGGTCAAAGCTTGGGCAATTTGAGCAGAGGCTTCAATGATGGCTACGCTGAACTGACCGGTACCTGAGACCACTAAGGGTTTATCAGCTGTCACCAAATCTAACGCAATTTGCTGAGCCAATTCTTGCATAGCATCCGCTTGCTGCTCTTGCGGTGAGGCTTGCTTAATTTGCTCAAGGTCATTACCTAAACTCTTAATGGCATCGGCGACTGCAAAGCCTAAGCTGGCAATGTCTTCTGGTGTTGCCACACAGCTGACTTTACTGATGTCATCTAATTTGGTTTGAACCGTATCTACAATGTAAACTGGGCTTAATTCTTTTTGACCAATACGCTGCACTGGCTCTGCTAACCAAGATTCTGTTCTTAGCGCTTCAGCCATTTTGATTTTTTTATTTTTTGCCGCTTGACGAATTGCCAAAGCGATACGTGGACTGGTTTGAGTAACATCTTCACCCAAAATAAATAACGCGTCATACTCTTCAATTTCAGCCATAGTTGGGTTATAAATGCCTTGAGTAGTTAACACCTCAATACATTTCTCAACCAAACTTTGTTGGTGGCTGTTTAAACCAGTTGAAAAGTTTTCAAACCCAACCAGTTTTTTTAGTGCAAAGTTGGTCTCTAAGCTGGCTCTGGGTGATCCAATACCAATAACCTTCTTACCAGTTAAACGCTTAACAGTTTCATCTAAGGCATAGTCAACATTGATTTTGACATGCTTATCATTAATATGCTCAATGGCTTGAACCGGACGATCCTCACGATTGACATAACCATAGCTAAAGCGGCCTAAGTCACATAAGAAATAACGGTTTACTTCGCCGTTATAACGGTTTTCGATACGACGAAGCTCGCCATAGCGCTCACCCGCTGAAATATTACAGCCCGCAGAACAGCCATGACAAATGCTTGGAGCATACTGCATGTCCCATTTACGATTATAGCGGTCTGAATGTGTCTTATCGGTGAATACCCCGGTTGGGCACACTTCGGTTAAGTTACCAGAGAATTCACTTTCAAGTTGACCGTCTTTATCACGACCAAAATAAACTCGGTTATTTGAGGCATAAACGCCTAAATCTTCACCACCTGCATAGTCTTTGTAATAGCGCACACAGCGATAACACGCAATACAGCGGTTCATCTCATGGGCGATAAAAGGACCTAATTCCTGGTTATGGTGAGTCCGCTTAGTGAAGCGATAACGACGCTTATTATGACCTGACATATAGGTCATGTCTTGTAGATGACAGTGACCGCCCTCTTCACACGTTGGACAGTCGTGAGGGTGGTTGGTCATTAAGAATTCTACAATAGATTTTCGAAATGCTTTGGCCTCAGCATCATCGACTGATATGTACATGTCATCGGTAGGTGCTACCATGCATGACATGACCAATCGCCCTTTACCTGCTGCTGCATCTTCTGCATTGTTAAACTGCTTTACCGCGCACTGACGGCATGAGCCGACTGAACCGAGTGCAGGGTGATAGCAGAAATAAGGCACATCGATACCCAGTGACAAACACGCTTCTAATAGGTTGTCTGCCCCGTTTACCTCGACCTGCTTACCGTCAATATGTATGACCGCCATGCCTGTTTCTACTCCTCTACTTCACATCACTAGGGCTAGAAGTTGGGGTCTTATTCCCGGCTTCTGCGCCTGCTGTTGTATCCGAATTAACATTGCTACCGGTATCTGCGCCTGAGTTAGACGATGCCGCAGGACTGCCGCTTCCCATAGATGACATTACTTTTTTGATTTCCGACTCAGCCCACTCCGAGGTCTCAGCGTCTACTTCGACGGCTGGCACCACGATTTTGCTGTCAAATTCATGACGGAAATATTTCAGCGCACTCATTAATGGCTCCATAGCCCCAGGTGCGTGCGCACAGAAAGTCTTACCTAACCATAAATCACGGGTTAAGCCTTCTAATTTTTCAACATCACCCACTTGACCCTGACCATCATCAATGGCAGTCAATAGTTTCACGCCCCAAGGTAAACCGTCACGACAAGGGGTACAAAACCCGCAAGACTCACGTTGGAAGAATATCTCCAAGTTTTTCAGTAAGGGCACCATGTCTTGTGACTCATCAACTACCATAATTAGACCGGTACCCATACGGCTACCCGCCTTTTGGATACTATCAAAGTCCATAGGTAGATCTAAATGATCTGTGGTTAAGAAGTCGGTAGAAGCCCCACCAGGTAACCAAGCTTTTAGACGCTTGCCCTGCTTCATGCCCCCAGCAAAGTCTTCAATAATTTCACGGGCGGTATAGCCAAATGGCAGCTCCCAAAGACCAGGATCATTGACTAGACCTGAACAACCAAAGATTTTTGTTCCTGGCGTAGTACTGTTGCCTTTTTCATTTGGTAGTGATTGATACCACTCAACCCCATTAATCAAAATGGCCGGCATGTTGCTTAAGGTTTCAACGTTGTTAACAACAGTTGGACGACCCCAAGCCCCTGAAACCTGTGGGAAAGGCGGTTTAGTACGTGGGTTGGCACGGCGGCCTTCAAGACAGTTAATCAATGCAGTCTCTTCACCACAGATATAACGCCCTACCCCAGTATGCACGTGTAAATTAAAACCAAACTCTGAGCCTAAAATGTTATCGCCCAATAAGTTATTGGCCAAACACTCATCAATGGCTGCCATTAAACGCTCAGCAGCAACGATGTACTCGCCACGGATAAAGATATAGCCATCCGTTGCCCCAATAGCATGAGCAGTAATGAGCATACCTTCGATTAGCTGAAATGGCAGACGCTCCATAAGCAAGCGGTCTTTAAAGGTACCTGGCTCCATTTCATCAGCGTTACAAATTAGGTAACGCGGTCCCCCATCTGGCGGGGTCATGAATGACCACTTAAGACCGGCGTTAAAGCCTGCACCACCACGACCACGCACGTTGGCGGCTTTAATCATATCGCCGACTTCTTTTGGGGCTTTGTTTAAAGCGGTTTTTAGCCCTTCGAAGCCACGCAATGATTGATAAGTTTCTAAATCTAAAATAGCGTCATGATGGGCCAAACGCCAAGTTAACGGTTTAGTCTCAATGGTCGCGGTAGCTTTGTCACCATAAATAGGCACACGCTGATTGTTTAATTGGCTCGGCGCTTGACCTTGCTTACGACGGGCAAACTGTTCCGCAATGCTTAGTCTTGGTGTCTCGGTAGCTAATACTTGTTCATTCTGACTCATGGATAATACTCCAATAACTCGGCAACCTGATCGGGTGTAACCGGACCAAAAGTATCTTCATCAATTAACACAGAAGGGCCTTTATCGCAGTTACCCAAACAGCAGATTGGCAGTAGCGTAAAACGGCCATCCGCTGTGGTTTGACCAAATTCGATACCTAGCTGTGACTTTAGCTCAGCAGCCAGCTCTTCATAACCGGTCAAATAACAAGCAATAGAATCACAAACCAAGATAACATGGCGACCTACTGGTGAGCGATAAATACGGTTGAAGAAGGTGGCTACCCCTTCAATATCAGTTACTGGTACATCAAGTAAATTGGCAATAGCATTCACTTGAGCATCATCTACCCAACCATTACGCTTCTGTACCAGCTTTAGCGCATCTAAAGAGGCCGCTCGAGCTTGAGGATAATGATGAATGTACTCATTAATTCCCTCAATCTCTTGAGCAGTCAAGATGCTGGCAACATCTACGGTTGGGGTTTTATCGGTCACAATCTTAATCATTGTATTATTTTCTCTTTAACTGCTAGCTAGGCCTACTGTCTGACCTGCTGGCTTGATATATTAGAAAATTGAAAACTATCCGCTATCTTTTATCTGTCTGTACTGCTATCTATCCGTATCGGCCATCACAATATCAATTGAGGCTAAATAAATAATCGCGTCTGATACCAAACTGCCGTTAATCACAGAAGGCATTTGCTGTAAATGAGCAAATGTTGGGGTGCGAATACGGGTACGATAACTCATGGTTGAGCGATCTGAGGTAATGTAGTAACTGTTAATACCTTTGGTCGCTTCTACCATCATTGAGGCTTCACCAGCAGGCATTACCGGACCCCATGACACCGAGATAAAGTGGTTAATTAGGGTCTCGATATCATTTAAAGTACGGTCTTTTGGTGGCGGTACAGCCAGTGGGTGATCAGCTTTATAAGGACCTGATGGCATGTTATCCATACACTGTCTAATAATGCGTAATGACTGGCGAATTTCTTCAATCTTAACCATACAGCGGTCATAAGCGTCGCCGTTATAGCCTACTGGGATTTCAAAATCAAAGTTTTCATACCCCATATAAGGACGTGCTTTACGCAAATCGAATTCAACGCCTGTGGCACGTAGACCTGCTCCAGTTACACCCCAAGCTAGAGCCTGTTTGGCATCATACTGAGCTACGTTTTGGGTACGGCCTTTTAATACTGAGTTTTCCATAGTCGCTTTGACATACTCGTCTAAGCGCTTTGGCATCCAATCTAAGAACTCACGCACCAAACGTTGCCAACCACGAGGTAAGTCAGCCGCTGTACCGCCAATACGGAACCAAGCTGGGTGCATACGATAGCCGGTCACTGCTTCAATCACATCGTAAGCTTTTTGGCGATCGGTAAACATATAGAATACTGGGGTCATACCACCCGCATCTTGAATAAAGGTACCGAAATACAATAGGTTATTGGTAATACGGAAGAACTCACTCATCATCACGCGGATGGTTTGAGCACGTTCTGGTACCGTTATGCCAGCCAATTGTTCAACTGCCATGACATAAGGCAGCTCATTCATTACCCCGCCTAGGTAATCGATACGGTCGGTATAAGGAATGTAAGAGTGCCATGTTTGACGCTCTGCCATTTTCTCAGCACCGCGGTGGTGATAACCAATATCTGGGATACAGTCGATGATTTCTTCCCCATCAAGCTGAAGCACCAAACGGAATGCACCGTGGGCGGAAGGGTGGTTAGGCCCTAAGTTCAAGAACATAAAGTCTTCATCACGACCACTACGTTTCATGCCCCACTCTTCAGGGACAAAGCGCAGGTTTTCTTGCTCAAACTGTTGCTTAGCAGCGTTTAAGAAGTAAGGGGTAAACTCTGTGGCACGCGCATGATACTCTTTACGTAGCGGATGACCTTCCCAGTATTTAGGTAATAAAATACGGGTTAAATGTGGATGCCCTTCAAAGACAATACCGAACATATCCCACACTTCACGCTCATACCAATTGGCATTGGGCCAAATCTTAGTGGCGGTTGGGACATTAAGATCGTCTTCTGATAAGGCTACTTTAACTCGGATATCACTGTTACGCTCAAGAGACATTAAGTGGTAAAAGACCGTAAAGTCACTGGCAGGCAACCCATCACGATGTTTACGCAAACGCTCATCCATTGCAGATAAGTCTAGCAACATCACATAAGGCTTAGGCAGGGTGCGTAAGAACATTAGGATTTCAAGTAAATCACTTCGTGCAACCCAAATGGTAGGAATGCCATCAAAAGTAAATTGCTCTGTAAATTTACCCGCAAATTTTTGTCCAAGTTCACGCAGCACAGGATGCTGTGTCATATTTGGATTGGCGCTATTATTAGTCGCGTTGCTATTATCCGTTACCATGGTTACCGCTTACCTCAGAGTCATTGCAATTATTGCGAATACGGAAGGGTGAATATTTTTATGCTGGGCTCTGTACCTCGGGCACAAAACCCTTTTAACTGTCTAATTCTAACTAACTGTCTAGCTCTAACTTTACTGACTATCAATAAAACTGGCTGTCAACAAAAAATTGATAAGCCTAGTTTTAAATGCTGTCCGGGCTACGTAAATTTTTCACCGCGATACGATCGGCTTGTTTGCGATCACGCTCAGGAAGCATCTGTGGCTGATAGATTCCTTTCTCATTTACGTAAGCGCCTAATGGACGGCGTTCTTTGGTAATAGAATCTTGTAATAGCATCAAACCTTGAATTAGGGCTTCAGGGCGAGGAGGACAGCCAGGTACATAAACATCGACTGGAATAATTTTATCCACGCCTTGTACCACTGAATAAATGTCGTACATACCACCTGAGTTAGCACATGACCCCATTGAGATCACCCATTTTGGCTCAAGCATTTGTTCGTATAGACGTTGAATAACTGGGGCCATCTTCACGAAACAAGTCCCAGCCACAATCATCACGTCAGCCTGACGAGGAGAAGCACGAATAACCTCAGCACCGAAGCGTGATAAGTCATGTACGGCTGTTAAAGTCGTTGCATATTCAACGTAGCAGCATGACGTACCAAAGTTAAAGGGCCAAAGTGAGTGTTTGCGTCCCCAGTTGGCTGAGGCATGCACCATATCCTCAAGCTTACCCATAAACACGTTACGGTTTACTTCTTCCTCAAGAGGATCTGTAACGGTTTGACGTGTCTGCGCTGGATAAGTATCGGCGTCAGGATTTGCACGGGTTAGCGTATATTTCATGATATAACCCTTAAGAAGACGATTTAGTAGATGATGAAGGAGCAGAAGCTTTACTGAAATCAACCGTAGTGACATTACCAGTCACGTTGATGCGGTCGATATTAGCTAAGTGATGTTTATTGGCTTCAATGTCATTAGAGACGTTAACTTGACCAGAAGATTGGGCAGGCACTTTGCCTGTGGGGTCGGTATGTAACTCATGAATACCATTAAACTGCGTGATACTGGCCAGATCAAAACCTGCAGGAGCCTGGGTTAAGCGCTCTTTTTTACGGCGTTTATCTGAAGGTGCCCAGTTCATTGCTCCTAATTTAAGCTCGTAAACTAGACCAACAAATAAAATACCAATAAATACTGCAGCAGTGGTAAAGCCTATCCAGCCCAGTTCTCTAACGGATACCGAATAAGCATACAGGTATAAAGCTTCTAAATCGAAAATAACAAAGAAGATCGCCACAAGATAGAATTTTGCAGACATACGAATTCGGGCATTGCCAGCTCCGACAACACCCGATTCAAATACTTCTTCTTTTTCTGTACCTTGCGAGCGTCCGCCTAATAAACGGGGTACTACCAGCATGAATACAACCAAACCAATAGCTGCCAAAATGAAGGCTAATGCTGACCAATTAAAGGCGGAACTCATTTGTATATCTCCTTACTGGCACATATCCTTTGAAGCTCTTAATTTACTCATAGGATAAGAGCAGTTATATATAGGATACATCGGCTGGTAAAATTAAGGTGCTACTATACTTTTTTTAAACTATAAATGCCAATTTAATACTGAATGAGAGGGTCAGACTTCAAAATAAGATTCCCCTTTACATGCATTGATATTTATGGCTTTTTAAGGCAACACCTTTCAGTAAACCATTAATTATTAAATAATTTATCAGACATCACAGCTAGTTTTTAAATCACCGCTAACAACTACGTGCGAGGTAGAGTGACCCCTACCTGACCTTGGTATTTACCCCCACGGTCTTTATAACTGGTTTCACAAACGTCATCCGCATCACTTTGGAAAAATAGCATTTGTGCCACGCCTTCACCGGCGTAAATACGGGCTGGCAAAGTAGTGGTGTTACTAAATTCTAAAGTAACGTGACCTTCCCACTCAGGCTCAAGCGGGGTAACGTTGACGATTATACCACAGCGAGCGTAAGTAGATTTACCTAAGCAAATAGTTAAAACATCACGGGGAATTCTAAAATATTCTACTGTACGTGCTAAAGCAAAAGAGTTGGGAGGAATGATACATTCATCGCCAACGATGTCGATAAAGCTATTTTCATCAAAGTTTTTTGGGTCTACTATGGCTGAATGCACATTGGTAAAAACTTTAAACTCACGGGCACAGCGCACATCATAGCCATAGCTAGAAGTACCATAACTGACCAGCTTATCGCCAGCTTCATTAAAGCGGACTTGGCCTGGTTCATATGGCTCAATCATGCCATGTTCTTCAGCCATTCTACGAATCCAGCGGTCAGATTTAATTGACATTTTACACCCTCAAGCTATTGATTTAAAACTACTAATTTAAAATAAGATATTTATAAAAAAAGTTCAATTATATAAGATTCAACTTTTTATTTACAGCCGCATTATTGATTGTGCTGTCGAATCAGATCATTTAGTGGGGCTATTTTACGCTCATTAACAACTTTGTGCTAATACTGTGCAGTATTCCCTCATTAAAAATGTAAACAACCCCTACTAGCTTATACTTGCTTATATTTTTTATCGTGATTGGCTTGGCTGCATCTGCCCTTTACCATTTAGCAAAAAGATCTTCTGCTAGGCCCATCACTTGGTTTAAAACTATCACTTCATCATCTGCAAGCTTAATGTGGCCTGAATAATAGCCTATCCACTGCTCAAAGATACTGGCTACTAAAGCATAGTTGTCCGTTTTCTTATAGACTTTGATCGGGGTAAAGGTCAACTCAATATCGACCTTACTCCAGCCAAGATTTTGATGGCTTATGCTCCAAGCAGTGCTCTTTTCACCATCTAGATTGTCTCTTCGGAACATTACTGGTGGTAAGTGATAGATCTTACCGTCTAGCCAGCAAGCATTTTCACTAACCCCAGTTTCATTAACGCCCATAGACAAATTGAGCATAAAGTCGCGACCCTCTTCAAGCTGGGTATTAATACAGCTCCAAAACCAGTTGGTCTCGTGGCGCATAAAGCCTAAGGTCCAATCTAAATTGGCACGAGTTGAGGAGTCAAATTGAAGCCCACTCAGAGTGCTATTATCTCCATCACTGTCATTATTAGTATAATGCTTGGACGAACTGTGTAGGACTAACTCGCCAGAAGTGGAAATAAAAGGTTCTTTTTGGGTAAAGGTCCAGCCTCGTCTACCCGATGGCGAGCACACGGCAAGTGGCTGCTGAGCACGTTGTAAGTCGGCGTCCACGGTAAAGGCTTCACTATTTAATCTGACACTGACAAACTCTGGTGAAAAGTGCATTTTTACCGTTAGTTTATCGTGCTCAAACACCATCTCACCGTTTTGGTGATCACCGATAAACTGAGTATTTATAGTCAAAGGCTGCAACGCTTCAACTATCTCAAACTGTTTGCTTTCTTCATGATAAATATAAGCAAAAGCCGTCGTCGCCAGTTTAATCGTAGCAACTGCTAGGCAGATTCGATAAGGTCCATGTACTATTTGAATAAAGGCAAACTGATTGGCTTTTAGTTGTTTGCGCCACTGAGCAACAGGCTTTTGTGAAATTAAATGGCTATGGTAATCCAAATAATTTATTTGATTTATCTGGGAGAACACCCCAAATTGAGGTTGACCCTGCTGAATAAGCTTATCAACACAGGGCAAGTCATAAGCAGTTTTATTTGTCATTAGAATATACGACCATCATCACGTTTCTTAGCAAACTTCTCTATATTGGCTTCGATATTTGTAGCAATATCCAGATAGAACGGAGCATAGTCATCGCCCTGCCCGTCATTGGCAATAACACTAGGCACACCTTTGTCGGCTTGAGCTCGGATATCACTGGCTAGGGGAAGTTGACCTAATAATGGCACTTGATATTCTTTGGCAATTGACTCTCCACCGCCTGCGCCAAATATGGCTTCTGTATGGCCACAGTTTGAGCAAGTATGTATTGCCATATTCTCCACCACTCCTATCACTGGGATGCTGGTTTTATTGAACATCTCAATGCCTTTTTGGGCATCCATTAGGGCAATATGCTGCGGGGTGGTGACAATCACTGCCCCTGTGACTGGTATACGCTGAGCCAATGTTAACTGGATATCCCCGGTGCCCGGTGGCATATCAATCACCAAGTAATCCAGCATTGGCCAGTTGGTCTGATTAAATAATTGCATCAGCGCTCCGGTGGCTTTTGGACCACGCCAAGCCACAGGAGTGTTATCGCCATCAAGTAAGCTGCCAATAGATAACATGGCTAGACCATGAGCTTCTACTGGTACAAACTGCTCATTTTCTAACTGAGGCTTCACCCCTTCTACCCCAAGCATACTGGGCATAGAAGGGCCATAGATATCTGCGTCCAATACCCCAACACGATTCCCTAATTTTTGTAGTGCTAAAGCAATATTAACCGTGGTGGTAGATTTCCCCACACCCCCTTTGCCTGAGGCCACTACTAAAATATGCTTAATACGGGGATGAGGCTGCAGGCTCGATTGAGTTGGAGCACGTTTGGTAATTGGTGGCTCAGCGTCTGTAGATTTTTTTGCAGCAGCATCGATGGTTTTTGGCAAAGTCTTGGCGCCACCTTTAGTAGAGCTTACAGGCATAGCACTCTTATCAGACATGGTATCGACTCCGGTGGCTTTCGGTAACAGGGTAATATTTAAGTTAACTTCTTCTACGCCATAAGGCTTTAGTTTTAGGCCAAGCTGTCTTTGTACTTCTTCAGGATCTGCCTTTTCATCTAAACGCAAATCTAAAGTCACCGTATCCCCATGATGCTGAAACTTAATTAACTCATTTCTATCACGGCCTTGCGGATAATTAGCCATTACCTCTTTAGCCGCCGCTTCTAATTTTTCGGTTTGCTGAGACTCTTCATTTTTTAGGGTATTTTTCTGAATCGTTTTTTTTATAAAATCAAACATTATTGCCCCTTAGTAACTTATCACGACTATCTGCTACAGTACATTCGTGATTAAAACCTGAGCTGTAGGGTTTATTAAAGTTCTTCACTTTAGTATGTACCAGTATGCACCTTTATAATATAGTCTGCTAATAAGTAAACTTATGATATAACAAATCAGTTTAGCTCAATTTATGACAGAAAAAAACCACAATGACTTTAAGACTATCACCCTTTTCTTTAGTCTGAGACTCAAGCTTACTTATTTGCTGTTAGTTAGTTTGAGCTATTACAACACTAAAAACTTAGAAGCAATAAACAGATAAATAGCCACACCTGAAGCATCACACACTGAAGTAATCAAAGGAGCACTGGCGCTGGCAGGGTCAAAGCCTAGTTTGTTTAGCACAAACGGCAAGCTCATCCCAATCACACAACCAATCATGACCACAGACACCATACTCAAGGCGAGTACTAACGAGACCACCGCATCACCACGGAAATAACCAATAATAGAAATCGCCGCGGCCATAGTGATACCTAGCAATAAAGCAACCATTGCCTCACGGCCTAATAATGAGAACCAGTCCCGCATGACTACCTCCCCAGTCGCCAAGGCGCGTACCATTAAGGTAGCAGACTGAGAACCCGCGTTACCGCCGCTATCTACCAATAAAGGCAGGAAGAATACTAAGACCAGGTTAGCAGCAATCACGTCCTCAAAGTGAGCAATTCCCACGCCTGAAATTAGGTTACCAAATACTAGAAAAACCAGCCAAAACACACGTTTACGATATAATATTCGAATACTGGTGTCTTTAAAGCTACCCACTAAACTTGAAACCCCCCCTGACTTATGGAAGTCATCTGTTGCTTCATCACTGGCTACGTCCATCGCGTCATCATGGGTAACAATACCGACCAACGCTCCGTTATTGTCAATAATAGGAAGCGCAATTAGGTCATAACGAGCAATGGTCTTTGCCACATCCTCTTGGTCTTCATGTACATTGGTTGCCACCACTTTGGTCAGCATGATATCGCCAATCAACTGATCGGGTGAGGCCAAAATTAACGTTCTTAACGAGACAACCCCTTGTAGCTTGCGCTGTTCATCGATGACATAAGCATGATAAATGGTCTCGGCATCAGGGGCTTCTAATCTTAAGGCAGCCAAAGCTTCAGCCACCGTCATTTGTGCCTTTAAGGTGGCATAGTCCGACGTCATTAATGCCCCAGCTGTTTTTTCAGCATAGGCAGAAAGTCGTCTGATGTCTTCACGCTCAGCTTGAGCCAAAGCTGGTAATAAAGCATCACGCTGATTTTGGTCTAAACACTTATATAAGTCGGTTCGCTCATCCGATGGCATCTCGCCCACCAGTTTGGCAAGACTGGCCCGCGGAAATAAGAAGGCCATTTCAACTTGATCTTCTGGGTCAAGATAAGAAAAGACCGTGGCCCTATCCGGTAGCTTCTCTAGTAATTTCCACGACATATCTGGATCTAATAAAACCAATATGTCGGCAATATCGATCGGGCGCAAATCCTTTAATTGATATACGGCTTGGTCAAATTTTTGATTTTCAATAGCATTTTTTAATAATAATGCGGTCGCTTTATAATCCATAATTTGTACTCCTTGCAGCCCAGTCTTTGTTGCAAGTAACCATAGAAATAAAATAATAAAAAAGAGCCAACAGTTATCTTATTGGCTCCTGATTTAGACTCTAAATACTAGCTTTATTAGGGCAGTTGAAATAAGTGGCAGTTTAAAAAAGTCATTCATATAACAACATTTATATTTGACCTCCTCCCCTCGCTAAACCGAGGGGATTCCTACAGCTAGACGGTCAAGCCCGACCGCAAGGATGTTCTTAGCAGCATTGATATCTCTATCAT
>NZ_FUGE01000122.1 GCF_900162825.1 Psychrobacter piechaudii | reverse complement strand
AAAGACGAAAGCTTAAGAAACATGGTCGACCCCAGCAAAGTTTGTTTGCTATTGGTTTGGATGTTTTGATTGATGGTTTGCGTGAGTATTTCTTTGCTGGCAATCGACGTGTGTTTGAGGTTCTAATAAGTTATTTGTCTCCTAGTCCACGACCTTTGAGACTTTGAGCATTTTTGTCGTGTACAGAGGTTTTTTATTTAAAGTGGACGGTGTTACAGAAATTAATACTGCTAAAAAGCTTTATAAGTGCCCTATTAATTTATAAACTAGAAAGATAAAAGCATAGTCACTACGAAATTTACAAATTTAAAACAAGCATCTAGCTTTTCATTGCTAAAGTACGTGTAATTTGTAAATACACACTATCCTCTTGCGTACAAGCTAGCAATACATTGCTTGTGATGACCCACTATTAAGGTTTTATTACATGAAACACTCGCACCTTTTCCTCGCTATTAGTTTAGCTGTATCCGGTCTATTCATTGCAGGCTGTGATAAAAAAGAAGACGAAGCAAATGCTGCAGCTGCTCAGCAACAGATGCCACCTGCAGTTGTGAATATTATGCCCGTCCAATTTCAAACGGTACCTTTAGTTCACGAGTTTTCGGGTCGTACTGCAGCCTACGAGGTAGCCGACATTAGACCTCAAGTAACCGGGGTTGTGGACGAGATTCTTTATCCGCAAGGTCGTATGGTTCAAAAAGGCCAACCCCTTTACAGAATCAGCCCTGAAAACTACCAATCTAGCCAAGGCGCTAATTTAGCTGCAGTACAACAAGCTGAAGCAAACGTTCAAACCGCTAGAGCAAGCTATAACAATGCGGTTGCTAATATAGAATCACAAAAAGCCTTACTTGAACAAGCTCAAGCGGATGTTCAGCGTTTAAAACCATTAGTGGCTCAGCAGGCAATCTCCGCACAGCAATACGAACAAGCAGTTACCCAGCTGAAAACGGCTCAAGCTGGTTTAAACAGTGCCCAAGCAGCAGCGCAACAAGCACAAGCTAACATTGCAAGCTCACAAGCCGCTGTGAATACTGCCAAAGCTCAACTTTCAGGTACTCAGTTAGATTTGAATCGTACCATCGTTAGAGCCCCAATCTCTGGTATTTCAGAGCGTTCTAATGTGACTGCTGGTGCGTTAGTAAATGCTAACCAAGCCAATCCTATGGTTACTATTTCTAAGATTAATCCTATCTACGTAGATATCAGTCAATCTTCCTCTGAGTTATTAAAGTTAAAACAACAACAAGCCAGTGGCGCACTTCAAGCAGGCAACAATACTGTCGAGTTGGTGTTAGAAGATGGTAGCACCTACCCTATTAAAGGTCAGATGTCTTTAGCAGAAGCTAAAGTTGATCAAGATACTGGCGCGGTAACCTTACGAGCTATTTTCAAAAATGACAACTATATGTTACTGCCAGGCATGTATGTCAAAGCCCGTCTAATTCAAGGCCTAATTAATAACGCTGTTTTATTACCGCAAAGTGCATTAATTCGTACGCCTAAAGGGGATACTCAAGTTTATATCGTTGACCAAAACAATAAAATCCAGGTTCGTGATGTGACTGTAAATGGTACCTATAACGGTAATTGGGTTGTCACCGACGGCTTACAAATAGGTGAGAACATCGTTGTGGTAGGTGGTTCTAAAGTGGCCCCAGAGCAAGAAGTGGTTAGTAAGCCTTACCAAGCAGAAGGTACTGCTCCACAACAAGGTGCAGCCCAAACACAAGGCCCTGTAGCCAATAAATCTGGGACGCCAAAAGGCCCGGTAGCGCCTCAAAAGCAAGAAACGGCTGAGACAAACGCTGCAAAATAACTCAAAAATAGGCAGACTAGGAAAATATCATGTCGAGATTTTTTATTAACCGCCCTATTTTTGCATGGGTAATATCAATTTTAATCATGCTACTGGGCATAATCGCGGTCATTAACTTACCGATTGAGCAGTACCCTCGTATTGCACCGCCAACGGTTAGTGTTAGCGCCTCTTATCCTGGTGCTAACGCGCAAACCGTTGAGGACTCTGTTGTTCAGGTTATTGAACAGCGTATGAAGGGACTTGATGGCTTAATGTATATGTCATCATCAAGCTCCTCTAGTGGTAGTGGCTCAGTAACTCTAACCTTCGAGAACGGTACTGACCCTGATACCGCACAAGTTCAAGTGCAGAATAAACTACAAGCAGCGATGAGTGCGCTTCCGGAATCTGTACAGCGTCAAGGGGTAAACGTTAACAAGTCTTCAAGTGGCTTCTTAATGGTTCAAGGCTTCATCTCAGAAGACAACTCTATGGACAGCGTAGATATTGCTGACTATGTGGCTTCTAACGTCGTTGACCAAATTAGCCGTGTTGAAGGGGTTGGTGAGGTACAATTATTCGGTTCAGCCTACGCGATGCGAGTATGGTTAGACCCTGCGCGTTTACGCAGCTATAACTTAGTTCCTGGTGATGTCGTCAATGCTATTCGCTCCCAGAACGCCCAAGTCTCAGCAGGTCAATTAGGACAAGCTCCTGCCGCTGCAGACAAACAGGTTATTAATGCTACAGTGACCGTACAATCTTATTTGCAAACGCCTGAAGAATTTAAAAACATTCTATTAAAAACTGACAGCAGTGGTGCTCAAGTTAGATTAGGAGATGTGGCTGACGTTGAAATTGGCAGTGAAAACTACAGTGTTAGCGCGCTTTACAATGGCAAGCCATCATCAGGTATTGGTATTTCATTAGCACCAGGTTCAAACGCCCTAGAGACCAGACAACTGGTTGAAGAGCGTATGGCTGAGCTTGAAGCTAACTTCCCTTCAGGGCTAGTTTCTGTAGTTCCTTATGACACTACTCCATTCGTCAAGCTATCAATTCAGCAAGTAGTTAAGACGCTAATCGAAGCCATTATCTTAGTATTCTTGGTAATGTTCTTATTCTTGCAGAACTGGCGTGCAACAGTTATTCCAACACTGGCGGTACCAGTGGTTCTATTAGGAACCTTTGCGGTGCTATATGTGGCTGGATTTAGTATTAACGTACTGACCATGTTCGCCATGGTACTGTCCATTGGTCTACTGGTGGACGACGCCATTGTTGTGGTTGAAAACGTCGAGCGTATCTTGGAAGAAGATCCTCACATTTCCATTAAAGACGCTACCATTCAGTCAATGGGCGAAATTAGTAAGGTAGTTATTGGTATTGCCTTGATTTTATCAGCGGTATTCGTACCTATGGCCTTCTTTGGGGGATCAACAGGGGTTATTTACCGTCAGTTCTCAATTACCCTAATTACCAGTATGGTGCTGTCTGCGATAGTTGCTTTGGTTTTCACACCAGCACTATGTGTTACCTTACTTAAACGCCAAAAGAATCATGGCGAAGATAAAAAAGGCTTCTTCGGTTGGTTTAACCGTAGCTTTGAGAAGGTTAGCCATTCTTATGAAGGTATAATTGGTAAGAGCGTTAGCCATAAATTGTTATATGCTTTAGGTTATGCAGCAATTATCGGCCTCATGGCGGTAATATTTATGCGCATTCCAGGCTCTTTCTTACCAGAAGAAGACCAAGGTATTATGGTAACTCTAGTTCAATTACCTCCAGGTTCATCTTTGGATGAAACTCAGGCTGTACTAGATAAAGTATCCAACTACTATGGCACTCAAGAACCCGATAACGTAGAGTCGGTGTTTACTATTGCAGGATTCAGTTTCTCTGGTCAAGGACAGAACATGGGTCTGGCGTTCGTTCGCTTATCTGACTGGGATGGCCGCGTAGGTGAAGAGAATACGGCGCAAGCAGTAGCTGGACGAGCCATGGGCTATTTCTTTACTCAGCTTAATGAAGCACAGGTTTATGCCATCGTTCCGCCAGCTATTACTGAGCTGGGTAACGCCAGTGGTTTCGACCTAATGCTGCAAGATGTGGGTAATATCGGACATGACGGTCTAACCGCCGCTCGTAATCAATTATTGGGTATAGCTAGTCAAAGCGACCAAGTTACTGGGGTTCGTCCTAACGGTCAAGAAGATGCCCCTCAATTGAAAGTTAATATCAATCAAGAACAAGCAGCAGCTTATGGCCTACCTTTGTCTTCTATCAATGGGGTTATCTCTACTGCTTGGGGTTCAGCTTACGTAAATGACTTCGTAGACAGAGGTCGTATTAAACGTGTGTTCGTACAAGGTGAGGCTGACAGTCGCACCAACCCTGAAGACATCAACAAATGGTATGTTCGTAACGATCAAGGTGACATGATTTCATTCGATGCTTTCTCAGACAGCGAATGGCAACACGGTTCACCTCGTTTAACTCGTTATAACAGTTTCCCATCGATGAACATTCAGGGTAGCGCAGCACCTGGACTAAGTACCGGTGAAGCTATGGTCGCTATGGAACAAATGATTGAACAGCTTCCAGAAGGTGTTGGCTATGAGTGGACAGGCATGTCTCTAGAAGAGAAAAAGTCAGGGGCACAAGCGCCCATGCTATATGCTCTATCCATCTTAGTTGTTTTCTTATGTCTAGCTGCATTATATGAAAGCTGGTCTGTGCCCTTTTCGGTTATTTTAGTGATACCATTAGGGGTGTTAGGGGCTGTCATGTTTACTTGGTTCCGAGACTTTGCAAACGATATTTATTTGCAAGTGGGTTTATTAACCATTGTAGGTCTTTCAGCTAAGAACGCTATTTTGATTATTGAGTTCGCCAAAGAACACCAAGAAGCTGGAATGTCCTTGAAAGATTCGGTTATGCTTGCTGCTCGTCAGCGACTGCGTCCTATTATCATGACTTCATTGGCATTTGGTTTAGGGGTATTACCACTGTACATAGCAACCGGTCCAGGGGCAGGAAGTCAGAATGCCATCGGTACCAGTGTTGTAGGTGGTGTACTTACTGCAACCTTCTTAGGTATTTTCTTTATCCCAATGTTCTATGTATGGGTGCGTACTATATTTAAGTATAAAGGGGATGGCACTAATAATGGTTCCGGTACCGGTGTTCAAACTCAGCCTAATCCAGCATTAGCGACTACAGACACCAGCACTACCTCTACCCCAGCCAATTTTGGAGATAACACTCAATGACGACATCTGTAAAATCAAATATAATTCTTAAAAGTCGAGCTGTGAGTGCATTTGCTATGAATAGATCTAATAAATGGGCACGGTTATTTGGTTTATCTGCTTTGACAGTCGCTATTAGCGCCTGTCAGACAGTACCGACTGCCGATACAAGTCCGGTGGTTGCTCGTCCTAATATTCCTCTTTTACCAGGGGAAAATTACGAGCTATATGGGAATAACCAAGTACCCTCAAGTCTTGCCGCAGAACGTTGGCAGAGTTTTTATACCGACCCTAAGCTAAAAGCGCTTATTCAAATGGGCCTGGATAATAACAAAGACGTTAAGCAAACGATCTTGGCCATCCAAAAGGCTCAAGCTCAATACCGCATTACCGATAGTAGTGATGCACCTTCTGTAGGTATTAACGGCGGTTACACCCGTACAAGCCAACGTGGCTATGACAACGGCACCGATGTCTTTGATGTTGGTCTTGGTTTGGCTGCCTATGAGCTTGATTTCTGGGGCAAAGTTGCCAGCTTAAAAGATCAAGCGCTACAAAACTATTTAAGTACCACAGCAGCTAGAGATACCGCTCAAGTCAGCTTGATTGCCAATATCGCTAAGAGCTATGTCAATCTAAGCTATCAGCAAAAGCAGCTAGAGCTTGCGGTGAGCACTCTACAAACTCGTGAAGAATCACTGCGTATCACCAAAGCTCGTTTAGATGCTGGGATTGACTCAAAAGCACCTTCTCTACAAGCAGCGGCTTCTGCTGAAACTGCTCGCATTGCTGCCTTAAATGCTCAAAGTGGTGTTTTGAAAGCTAGAAATGCTCTTAAATTCTTAGTCGGTGCTCCTATCAGTGATGATATGCTGCCAGAGCCTGCAGTACCAGCTATTGCTTCTAGCCAAGTATTAAGTGCTGGCTTGCCAAGTGATCTGCTACGCTACCGTCCTGATGTACTTCAAGCTGAATACAACTTAAAAGCTGCAGGTGCCAATATTGAAGTGGCTCGAGCTGCTTATTATCCGTCAATTAGCTTGACGGGTAACCTTGGCTATTCAAGTAGCGATTTATCTGACTTATTTAAGAGCAGCTCTGCAAGTTGGTCATTTGGTCCTTCTATTAAGTTGCCTTTATTTGATGCCGGTCAACGCGATGCCAACTATGAAGTGGCACAAATTGAGCGTGATCAAGCCGTTGCCAATTATGAAAGTGCTGTCGAAAATGCCTTTAAAGAGGTGAATGATGTACTGGCTGATCGAGCAACCCTAGATCAAAGAACCCAAGCTGAATACCGCTTACAAGAGAACTATCAAGGTCTATTTGATATCTCTGAAGCGCGCTTTAAAGCTCAAGTTGACGATTATCTCGCCGTACTAGATGCTCAGCGCTCACTGTTCTCAACTCAGCAGTCCATCTTGAATTTAGAACAAGAGCGTCTAAATAATCAAATTGAGCTGTATCAAGTATTAGGCGGCGGCGCGAACTTAGGTCCTGTTGCTGTGCCTACCTCAAAGTATCGTAACTTAGTAAACGTCTTTGATAATCAAACAGATAAGCAAAAAGCCGTACAAGCCGTTGAGGCGAGCCGTGGACCTGCTATTGTAACTCCTGAACAAGCTTACGCCATTGAAGCCGCTCAGCCTGTTAAAGTAGTCAAACAAAAAGAGCTGACTCCGGTAGATATCAATAATAACAATAACGCAGATGCTTATATCTCTGTTGTTGAGACCTCTACTCACCCTGCGGGCTCTAAAGTTGTTGAGACCCAAGAGGGCGTTAAGGTGGTTGAGCCTTAAACTTAATTTTTATCTTTTTTCCACAATAAAACAAACCCCATAAGTTAACTTATGGGGTTTTTTATGCCGCTTTAATTAGGTAGCGCCAGATAACTTAGATAAGGCGCTTAATCAGGTAGGTCGTGTCGGATATGATCTGGGCTTAGGCCAAAAGAGAACACAAAGGTAGCTACTAAGCTGTTAACAATAACGAAAGCCACATCTAGCCCCGCATGCCCTAGCACGAACTTGCCTAACAAGGCAGATATCAACAGCATAATTCCAAAAAACACTGCCAAATAAATTTTAATTTTAGGATGCGAAAGACTATAAGGTTGCTCAGGTTTCGGGCCTTTTTCTAAAACATACAGACGAACCGCCCAGCCTGCTGCATAAGCCAAGGCTCCCATTAATAAATAATTTAAAAAACCCATTTTCTTTATTCCTAATTGCCAAGTGACTTAAAAGCTAACTCTTGATATCCGCAATTTTTTAATATTATTTGTGCTTTCAAATAATTATTACTTTTAAATAAAGCCGCTTAACTCTCAACTTTGCCCGCAGGCTTAATCACGATATTACCCACACCCTCTTTATTTTGATGTGGGTTTTCTATTAGCTCATCTGCTGGAGTATCATCGCACTCAACTTTATAAATGGTATTAGAGCCTTGTAAAATATAACCTAGGTACGGACTGTCTAAAGTCGGATCAATGTTAACATAGGCCTGTTTAACTTGAGCAACAACGAATACTCGATCTGGTCGACCGATTACCCCTTCTACGTTTTTCTCATCAACTGAAAAGTATTTTGATACTTTATCAATAGCTATAGGCTCTAATGGCTCTGGATCATCCCAAACTCTATTGGCAGATTTTGGCTCTTTCATCTGCATCACTAAACCTTGTGTCTGCTGACTGACCTTAATCTGTGGTGGCTCATCTTTACTTACGGTATAGCAGCCCGAAAACATATCAGCATGGTGTTTAATACTTTGTTTAGAATTTAAAGTCTCAGCCGCCGTATCAGCACTCACTGCAGGGTCGGCTGTCTCAGACTTATCACAAGCGGTTACCAATAAGGCTACCCCTGATAGGAGTACGGTCGAATAAATTTTTGATAGATTTAATGGTTTCAAGGCAAAGTTCCGGTAGCTCAATAGAATTACCCATATTTTAGCAAACTTGTTATCGCTGTTGTGACTATTGGTAAATATATTAAAGAGGCAAACTCAAATAAGTAGGTCATATTTGCTATACTAGGCGCTAACTATTTTTGCTGTTTTTTAGCCAGAGTGAGTCGCTATGTCTGTTCTTAATCCTAAGCCCAATACCACTATCGCTTTCACTGATGGTGCCTGCAAAGGAAATCCTGGTCCTGGAGGTTGGGGGACTCTATTAGTGCTTAGTGATGGTCGTCAAATTGAGTATTTTGGCGGCGAAGCTGATACCACCAACAACCAAATGGAGTTGATGGGAGCAATTATGGCTTTAGAAAATAGCCCTCATAATCAGCACCTAGAGATTTGGACCGACTCAAGCTATGTTAAAAATGGCATTACCTCTTGGATTCAAGGCTGGAAAAATAAAGGCTGGAAAACCTCCGGCAATAAACCAGTAAAAAACCAAGAGCTATGGCAACGCCTAGATGCATTACAAGCCAACCGTGATGTTAGCTGGCACTGGGTTAAAGGCCATGCTGGTCATGAAGGTAACGAAAAAGCAGATGAGCTGGCCAACCGTGGCATTCTATCTTCCTCTGACTCCATTGCCCCTCTTCCTAATGACAGCGATGAGCTTAAAAAAAAACTAAATAACTCACAAAATTTAGTTACTTCTGAGGCGCAAACACCGACCTCCCCCCTTTTTGATGAATCAAACGTTCTTCACAATAACACCACGAGATCCCCAAGCAATATGATTAACTCGGAAAATAACAACTTTCAAGACAGTAATGATTGGATTAAAGATGATCCTCTAGGTTTTGATGAGATGTCTGCTGAAGAAGAAGCGGCTTTGGCAGCACAGTTTGGCAATCCTCATGCCGACTCGCCTGCTACACAGCCTTTGACCCATAGTTCAATACCAGACCTACAAAATAATGCTGAGACAGCCCAAGCGATTCAAGAGCAATCAAACGAGGTGCAAGACATTGAGTTTGATGGCGATACCAGTCGTGCCAACCCTCACTTTAAACCGCTATTACCTGAACCTGTTAATAGAGAGCAAAGTGGCCGTCAATTGATTATGGATACCGAGACCACAGGTCTCGATGCTTTAAAAGGGGACCGAATCATTGAAGTAGGTATTATTGAGCTGGTAAACCGCAAGTTTACAGGCGAAAAGTTACACGTCTATATCAACCCTGAGCGCGGTATGGATGATGAGGTTATTAGAGTTCACGGTATCTCAGAGGCCTTCTTAGCGGACAAACCTAAATTTAAAGAAGTGGCTAAGCCCCTTTATGAGTTTATGCTTGGGGCGGAAGTTATTGCCCATAACGCCCCATTTGATATCAGCTTCTTATCAATGGAATTTGATAAAGTTGGGCTAACCGACTTTGCTGAGAAGATTACAGTCACTGACTCCTTGGTAATGGCCAAACAGCAGTATCCGGGTCAAAAGAACACTCTAGATGCTCTAGTACGCCGTCTTAATGTGGGTAAAATGGACCGTACCTTCCACGGGGCTTTATTAGACTCGGAAATTCTAGCGGAAGTTTATTTGGCGATGACCGGGGGCCAGGTCGCGCTAGCTATCGATGAAGACACCCAATCTGAAGGTCAAGGCTCGCACGCCAACTTTAGTCACCTAGCCGCACAGATACTAACGGCTAAAACTCAAATTAGCGATCATGTGAATTGGGTTGCCAAACTATTTAAGAAGCACCCAAAACTGGCTGAAACCCAAGGTGTGGGCTGCTTTTATAGCATCGATGAGGCCACAAAAGCGACCAACCTGCTGTTTCAAAAACCCGTAATGGGTCAGCAGCTACAAACCAGTCGCCTAAATATAGACCCTATCTTGGCCAATAATTTATTTATTGGATCCTAGCTTTTAAGGTATATAAACGTTAAGTAAACCGTTGACACCGCTCAATTTCAGGTCAAATGAAAGGGGCAACGATCAACTAAAGCCTGTTAAAGTATTACCAATAATTCTTTGGTTAGTGCCCGTCGGTACTGACTTTTAAGTTATTCAATTACTATTTATGATGAGGTACTCGTGAGCACTGACCGATTAGACGACCTTCCTATTCTATTTAATCGCTTTGGGCTTGAGCGCCTGACACAGAGCCAACGTCAAAAGATTGCCACAGTTGATGCCACCTTACCTCAAACTCAGTGTGGACTATGTGACCATCCTGAAGGCTGCTTGCCCTACGCCATTGCTATGGCGGTAGATAATGAGCCGCACAATAAATGTGTACCTGGCGGTCAGCCGGTTAGTGATGCCATTGCTAAAGTACTAGACAGAGAAGTATTACCCGTCCGTGAGTCTGCCTGGCCGGTAGATCCTAATACCAGCCGCCCTACTGAAGTGCGCGCAGTGATACGAGAAGATGATTGCATTGGCTGTACTAAGTGCATTCCTGCCTGCCCAGTGGATGCCATTATTGGTACTGGCAAACACATGCACACCATCATCAGCGACTTATGCACCGGCTGTGAGCTGTGCCTACCCCCCTGCCCTGTAGATTGTATTGATCTTATTGAAATGCCTCGTAATCCTGCTACCGAAACGGCTGAGTTTAGAGAAAAAGAACAAGCACATCTGCGATATCGCTATCATAATCATCTCAATCGTGTGGCAGAGCAAATGGCAGATAAAACCCATTCTAAGCCCGTGACCAGTGTCATCGAGACCATGATAGGTAATGCTTCACACCAAAGCTTAGATATCGATGCCTCTCAAGCCAAAGCCACCATAGCTGGAGCAAAGCTACGTACCAAAATCAAAAAGCTAGAAAAACAGCTAAGCGTACGCCCTAACCCCAGCAAGCAAGCAGAATTAGGTGACTTAAAACAGCAGCTGGCCGAGCTTGATGGGTAATTGTTGAGCGATTTATAACGCTTTTTCTAATTTTAACAATTGGTAGATTTGACGAGACATTAAATCAATATGAGTAAAGTTGTTAAGCATAAGACAGCACAGACCCCTCCTTCAAGACGTCTGCCCAATCGTAACGTACGCCCTTTTTTTGAGAAGTTAGCGGCAGCCATTGATGAGCCGGTGACTGAGCTTGAATATAGCAGCAACTTTGAGCTGCTTATAGCGGTTATCTTATCGGCTCAGGCCACAGACGTCAGCGTCAACTTAGCTACCCGTAAGCTTTATGCAGTAGCCAATACCCCTGAAGCCATTTATGCTTTAGGAGAAGAAGGGCTAAAAGAGTATATCAAGACTATAGGCCTATTTAACTCAAAAGCCAAAAACGTCATTAAAGCTTGTAAAGACTTAATTGAGAAGCATGACAGCCAAGTACCAGATAATCGTAAAGATTTAGAAGCACTGGCAGGCGTGGGCCGAAAAACAGCCAATGTGGTCCTAAACACAGCTTTTGGTCATCCCACCATGGCCGTAGACACCCATATATTTCGCGTTAGCAACCGTACTGGCCTAGCCACTGGCAAGACTGTGCTTGCTGTAGAACAAAAACTTTTAGAGCGGGTTCCTGAAGATTATCTTGTCGATGCCCACCATTATCTTATTTTGCATGGGCGCTACACCTGTCAAGCACGTACTCCGAAATGTGGAGCCTGTCCGGTCTATGAAGAGTGTATGTTTAAAGACAAGCAGGCTTTCGCAGAATTATAATAAGCACCGCCTCGCCTTTAAGACCTATTATGTAGAACATAAACCCATCAATAGCGTCAACTCACTAGAGTTTTCAGTGAGTTAAGGGTAAAATAGGCTATTTAAATTTTTATGATTATCTTGTTTGATTTTACCATCATACCGTAATGACTTTTAAAGCGTCATTGCCGTGCTAAAATCTCAATTCCTGAATCCAAGCTCCTGAATCCTGAATATAAGTGACTCTCCTACTATGCATGACTATCAACTTTTTACCTCAGAATCTGTAAGTGAAGGCCATCCTGATAAAATGGCAGATCAAATTTCAGATGCTTTGCTTGATGCAATTATGCGTGAAGACTTACACGCCCGTGTGGCCTGTGAAACCTTAGTTAAAACAGGGGCAGTAGTTTTAGCTGGTGAAATCTCAACCACTGCCAATATCGACATCGAACGCATTGTTCGTGAGACAGTTAATGAAATTGGGTATAACCATTCAGATTTAGGCTTTGATGGCAATACCTGTGCGGTTATCAATATGATTGGTAAACAATCTCCTGAAATCGCCCAAGGGGTTGACCGTCAAAACCCAGAAGACCAAGGTGCCGGTGACCAAGGTCTAATGTTTGGTTATGCCAGCAATGAAACCGAAGTATTGATGCCAGCTCCTATTGAGTACGCCCACCGCTTAATGGAACGTCAGTCTATGTTACGTCGTTCTGGTGAACTATCTTGGTTACGCCCTGATGCCAAAGCTCAAGTGACTCTAAAGTATGCCAATGGTATCCCTTCAGCTATTGATGCTGTGGTTTTATCTACCCAACATGATCCAGATGTGTCCCAAGCCGATTTGCATGAAGCGGTGATGGAAAGCATTATCAAGCAAGTTATCCCAGCTGAGCTTCTACACAAAGACACTCGCTATCATATTAACCCAACCGGCAAATTCGTTATCGGCGGTCCTGTGGGTGATGCCGGCTTAACGGGTCGCAAAATTATTGTAGATACTTATGGTGGTATGGCGCGTCATGGTGGCGGTGCATTCAGTGGTAAAGACCCTTCAAAAGTTGACCGTAGTGCTGCTTATGCGGGTCGCTATGTAGCAAAAAACATCGTTGCTGCCGGTCTTGCTGAGCGTTGTGAAGTTCAGATCAGTTACGCCATTGGGGTTGCTGAACCGACATCAATTGCAGTGAACACTTTTGGTACTGCTAAAGTGAGCCGCGAAGTCATTATCGAGCTGATCCGTACTCACTTCGACCTACGTCCTTATGGCATTACTCATATGCTAAATCTGCTACAGCCTATGTACCAGCAAACAGCTACTTTTGGCCACTTTGGTCGCGAAGGTAGTGAGACTGCTTTCACTTGGGAAAAGGTAGACAAAGCAGAGCTATTAAGAGCAGACGCCAATATCTAAAGCATGTAAATACAGCACTCATAGCCGTAAGCTTGGGTGCTGTATTTAACCCATTTAATTAATAAAATTAAAGTTGATCATTATGACCGATACCCCTAACAACAACGAAGATCCTAAGTTATCAAAAGATATTGAAGCTTTTTATAAACGTGCTGATGCCATTATTGAGCTTGCCAACAGTCAGTTAGGCCCTGAATCACACTCGGGTCAAGTGGGTGCTTCATTATTATATGCAGCCGCCCGCTACAGTGCGTCTGTCGCCTCTATTGGCTTCGTTAAAGGCAGTGATTTGGCAGCAGAAAAAAATGAAATCATTGAGTTTTATACCAAGCAGTATCGTCAAATGTTAAGTGATAACTTAGACGATTATGCAGATAACTTCGATAAGTATGTGCAAACGGGTGCAGAACAAAAATAGATCTTTTTATCTAATTTAGATAAAAGTAATGTTTTGGATACAAGATACATAAATAGCTTACCTTGGGTAGGCTATTTTTTTGCTAAGATATAAGCTTAAAATAACTCAACACTCAATTAGGATGAGGTATCACTATGACGGCATTGATTCAAAAAAGACGCCATAAGCTATTTAATTTTTCAAAAATTATGGCTTTATCGATTACCACAGGTTTACTGGCTACAGGCTGTGTTACGGCAGAAGATTCTAACTCAACTCCTCATACCCAGACGCCTGCTCCCATTAGCACTCCTGATGCCAATCACTCCGGTAACAGCACTAAAGTAGCACAGTGTGGCCCTTTTACTCCGGATAAAGAACAAACCATGTGCACCATGCAATATGATCCAGTGTGTGTTAAACACAAGGCCCCTAATGGTCAAGTCAGCTATAAGACTGCTGGCAATGCCTGTATGGCCTGCACCACTGCAACTGCCATCAGCCATACCCCGGGTGAGTGTGGTACCGGTCTGCCGACTAAATAAGCTAATACCAATTCCAAAAAATAAGGTACAATATAACCAACTCAACAACATAATAGAATCACATGCCGAAAAAAACCCCTAGAAATCATAAACTCACAGACCACGATTTTCTGCAATTATCTAAAACAGAAGGCAATGCCAGAGCGCGAATCAGACTGCTCATGCTGCATCAACTGAGTCAAGGTCATCCTATAGCGACCGTAGCAGAGAACTTTGGCTATAACCCTAGAAGCGTCTATACCATAAGAAGGAAATACTGGTTGCATGGTATCACTAGTGTCTATGACGCAGCTGGCAGAGGCAGAAAGAGTCTTTTAGCAGAAAAA
>NZ_FUGE01000032.1 GCF_900162825.1 Psychrobacter piechaudii | reverse complement strand
TGTTGATTTAGCTAGATTGGTTTTTCTAGTTGTAAATGAGCGAGATTTAACATCACCAACCACAATTAAGCTGTTATCTTTAACAAGCTTGGTGGTGAATTTATGAATTAAGTCTAATCTTGTATTTTTAATTTTGGCGTGTATTGCTTTGACACGTTTTTTATTGTTAGCACGCTGGGCTACTGCTAATTTATTCGCCCATTTTTGCGTTTGCTTAATAGTAAGTTTATCACCCATTGAGGTAGTAGCAGACTCTTTTAAGCCCAAATCAATTCCAACGCTGCCCTTACCACTTACTTGCTTAGGATGGTCTTTAACGGTGATACACGCATACCAACGATTACGACTGTCTTGTACTATCTCAAGCGTGTTAATTTGATACAAAGACAAATTGTAGCTATCGAATACATCGATGATGAGCTTTTGACCTTTAGATAGCGATAGCTGTATGGTTGATTTAAGTGCCTTCTTACCTGTCTGCCTTGTTTGTAAATACTTTATAGCAGATTTTTTAAAAGGTATCCAACCTAGGCTTTTACGCGTGGCATCAGCTCTATTGGTACGCCAGTTAAGTTTGGCTTTTTTAAATTGTTTACGTGATTTAGCGTGTGTCTCATTGATAGCCTGTAAGGTCTGACTGTGTAATCCTAAATACTCACCGCTACCTTTGGTGTACTCACTTAGATCATAAGCACTAAAAAACTTACCGGTACGTTTTAGATGCTCAAAACTTAACGCATTGACATAGTTCCACACGAAGTTTACTGAACCGCTTAGACGATTCAGCTCTTTTATGTGTTTGTCTTTAATGCGTAGCTTGAGTGTTTTCATATATTCAGTATGGCAAGATTAATTTTAACTTACAACCCTTTAACGACTTCTTACGACAGTGTGTGTCGCCTTATATCCACCCCCTGAAATGGGTGGTTTTACGGCGACTGGTGATAAAGTCAGCTCAATACTGCACATGCTACCACTGTCGTGCATAGTTCCAAAACCAAGGGCTAAAAAAGCTCCTTATTTACAAAGATTATGCGAGTATTTTTTATAAGGGCAGTGATTAGTTGTTAAAATAGCAAAAAATTCGATAGGAAAAGGTGTTTTCAAAGATTAGGTGTAGAATTTGCTAACTTTGACCTCATTAACGTAGATAGGGCTAATAATCCTTTATAATAAGCACCATTTGACAGCGGTTTATTTGCTGTTGCTTGTGATTGATTATCAAGCGAAACCCCACATTTTAATAAAAGAATTGATTGATTTATGACAATAGCTGCTTTAATCCCCGAATTCGCCGTTGGTCAACGTTATTTATCTGATACTGAAGCTGAGCTGGGCCTAGGTGTGGTGATAGATGTTGATGACCGCTGTGTGCATATCTTATTTGCTCAAAGCGAAGAGACCCGAGTCTATGCCAAAAACTCGGCACCTTTATCTCGAGTGACCTTTAAGGTGGGTGACGAGATTACCGATCAAGAAGGTAACACCCATATCGTTACTGGGGTTGATGAGGTAATGGGGGTGGTTAAGTATCATGTGGAAGGTCATCCGCGAGGCATTATGGAAACCCGCTTGGCCGCTAATATTACTTTGGCGAAACCGCTAGAAAGATTGCTGGCTGGACGGGTTGAACGTGGAGAATGGTATGAGCTGCGTCAAGATATTCTGCGTATGCAGTCAGCCTTGGCAGGCCATCCGTTAAAAGGCTTGATGGGCGCTCGCGTCGATATCATTCCGCATCAGTTATATATCGCTCATGAAGTGGGTAAACGTATCGCCCCGCGAGTATTGTTAGCCGATGAAGTGGGCTTGGGTAAAACCATTGAGGCGGGTCTGATTATCCATCAACAGTTATTGACGGGTAAAGCACAGCGCGTATTGATCTTGGTCCCTGACAGCTTACAGTATCAGTGGATGGTTGAAATGCGTCGCCGCTTTAACCTAAATTTTGCTCTATTTGATCTGGTGCGTACGGCGGCTATTAAAGAGCACAATCCCGATCAAAACGTGTTTGCCACTGAGCAGTGCATCATCGCCAGTTTAGATTTATTGCTAGATCATCATGACTTATATGAGCAGGCGATGGAAGCCGGCTTTGATTTATTGGTGGTGGATGAGGCGCATCACTTACATTGGGATCCAGAGCAAGGTGGTAATGATAAGTATGAGCTGGTGGCAGATTTTGCTCATGAAACCCCAGGGGTATTGCTATTAACCGCAACCCCCGAACAATTAGGGGTGGAAAGCCACTTTGCCCGCCTACGTCTGCTTGATTCAGACCGCTTTGATGATTTAGATGACTTTATTGAAGGTCAGGCGGCGTTCTCTGATACCGCGGCAGTAGCCGAAGTATTGATGGATCAAAAGCCTTTAACTGAAGGGCAAATTAAAGCCTTGACTCATTTATTGGGCTTTAGTGATCCTGATGAGCTGGCCACCATTAATGAAGACGATAAATTACGTACTTATGCTCTCAATCAATTGTTAGACCGCCATGGTACTGGCCGTGTGCTATTCCGTAATACCCGTGATAGTGTGCAAGGATTCCATGGCCGTACCAGTCACCCGCACCCTCTGCCTTGTCCAGAAAGCTGGATAGGCAGCTACCAGACCTGTGGTAAGTTGCGCGAGCAACTGTGGGGCGAAGAAAACCAGCCTGATGGCAGCTGGCTAGAAGACGACCCGCGCGTGCCGTGGTTAATTAAGCTGTTAAAAGAAGAGTTAAAGCAGAAAAAAGTACTGCTTATTGCTCGTAGTGGAGCGACGGTAGAAAGTTTAGAGGCGGTGTTGCGTCTACACGCCGGCATTAAGACCGCTATCTTCACCGAGCAGATGAGTCTGCTTGAGCGTGACCAAGCGGCGGCATTTTTTGCAGACGAAGCAGGTGCCCAAATTCTATTATGTTCAGAGATTGGTTCTGAAGGTCGTAACTTCCAGTTTGCCAGTCATTTAGTACTGTGGGATTTGCCGGCCAACCCAGATACTTTAGAGCAGCGTATTGGTCGCCTAGACCGTATCGGTCAAACCCAAAAGATTACTCTGCACGTACCTTACGTGCAAGGTACGGCTCAAGAGCGTATGTATCAGTGGTATGATTCTGCGCTTAATATCTTCAATCATATTTCACCGACCGCCCAAACGGTACAAGAGCAGTTCATCGTTGACTTAAAACCTTTACTTGAAGGCGAAGACAATGAGCAAAATCGCCAAGCTTTAAGTGACTTAATCGCTGAAGCAGCAAGCGTTCGTCAAGATTTAGAGGCAGAATTACAGTCGGGCCGTGACCGTCTGCTAGAGTACAACTCCTGTCGTCCAAGAGTTGCTTCCCGTATTGCTGACGCGATGAGCGACTTTGATGCCAATAACTTATTGCCGTCCTTCTTAGATCGTTTCTTCTCTTCAGTGAACTTAGATCATAGTGTGCAGCGTGATGGTTCTTGGGTGATTCATCCACCAGAAGCCGAAAACAGTCAGCATACCGATGTTGACAATCTGCCTATCTCCGAAGACGGTATGACCTTAACCTTCAAACGTAGTCAAGCTTTAGTGCGTGAGGATATGGACTTTATTACTCATGAGCACCCACTAATGCTGGCCATTTATGACATGACCAACTCGGGCACTTTTGGTAATACCACAGTGGCTATGCTTAAGAGTAACACCGTCCCAGAAGGTATGTTGCTCTTGGAAGTGAACTTTAGGGTGGGCACTATTGCCCCGAAAATTCTGAATTTGGGGGCGACTCTACCAACTCAAAATTTAAGAGTGTTCTTAGGAGAGCAGGGTGGTGACTTATCTGAGCGCATCACTGCGGATATGATTATGCCGCACATTGAGCGTTTGGATAAAAACCGTTCGCGTCAGGTGGTTAAAGTGCGCAATAAAGTGATTGAATCACGCTACTTTGACGCTGAAGTCATTGCTCAAAGTAAGCTAGAGGCGATTAGTGTTCAAGCACTGGCTCGTTTTAGTCAAATTTGGGAGCGTGAAATCAGCCGTCTAAAACAGCTACAACAAGTGAACCCGAACGTGCGTGATGAAGAGATCGAGCGTCTAGAATTGCTAAAAGCACAAGGGGAGCAGGCATTAAGCAACTTGTCACTGGTGCCGGATAGTATTCGCGTACTGGTAGCCGTTAAGCCTTAAGCGGCTAGGTAGTAATAACCCTGACTTTTTAGGTTTAAGAAAAGCCCTCCTTATCAGTTAGACGATGGCAGTGTCCGTCTTGTCAGCAAGCAAATGATAGAGAAATCAATACCAGTATCAATATACTGCATCATGCAGATAAAGTATTAACCCATCATTGATGGGTTAAAAAAAGCGGTGAGTTCCACCGTATTAGCCTGTGGAGACGATGTAAGACCTACGTGTAATCACAATGGCAAACGTCTATGAAGCAGGAAGAAAACGCTAAAACTATGTGAGTAGGCTTAGGTAAGTTTTTCGGAACGGCTTTTAGTTTTTTGGGTTATGCGGTACTCTAAACGGATTAACAACTGATTGTATTGAGGCAAAAGTTTATGACCCCAGCCATTAATTTAGCCAAGAAATTAAAACTAGATTACCAAATTCATGAATATGAGCATGATCCTAGTGCCGAGTCTTATGGCCTGGAAGCCGCTGATAAACTGGGTCTGCCTGCTGAACAGGTTTTCAAAACGTTGGTGGTAGAAACCGATGCCAAAAAGCTAGTGGTTGCGGTTTTACCGGTTATTGATACCTTAAACTTTAAAAAAATGGCCAAAGCTTTGGGCTGTAAAAAAGTGCAGATGGCTAATCCTAAGGTGGTTGAGCGAAGTAGTGGCTATGTCTTAGGTGGGGTAAGTCCTTTGGCTCAAAAAAAGCGATTGCCTACGGTTATTCATGACTCTGCTCAATCATTAGCGACCCTCCATGTCAGCGGAGGGAGGCGAGGGCTTGAGATTGAACTGCCACCACAGCAATTGGCAAATAGCCTCAATGCCAAATTTGCAGATATTATTGATTAAACCCACCCGGCTTTTTAACAACAGTTTTCAATACTAAAATAGAGTAAAACTATGCCCCACGTTATCGTTCAAGCCACGCCCAATGTCACCATCAAAAAACCTGAAAGCTTATTAAAAAAGCTAAACAGCACCCTATGGGAAACGGGCCACTTTGGCTCACCGCAAGCGATTAAGACCAGGTTTGTAGACCTAGAAACATTCTTGGTCGGGGTAGAAGATGATGAGCAGGCTGAAGGATTCGTTTATATTCAATTAAGGCTGATGCCAGGACGCAGCCAGGAGATTAGAGATGACTTGGCTAAGAAGTTGCATGCCTGTTTAAAGCAAGATCTGGTAGAGCAACAGTCAGGGCGAGTATCGGTGCAGTATTGCGTTGAAGTGGTTGAGCTTACGGCAGCTTATAGAAAAGAGAAGCTATAAGATTAGCCAGTAATAGATCGTTTAAATAAAGCCCCAGACAGCTTGCTGTAGGGGGCTTTATTTTTCATAGTGAGGACTTAAGAATTAATTGAGAATCTCGTCAATAGCAAAACTCGCTATGCCTTTTTCTGAGCACAAATAGCCACATAATCGCCGCGGTCATAACCCTCAACAACTTCTTGTACTTTGTCATTGGCAAACATAGGATGAGTCAGTAAGGTTTGTGCGTATTCAAAATTAGTTAAACCTGCTTCTTGCATCAGCTCAATCTTCTCATCAGAGGTGCGCCAGTTTGCAGTGCGTACTAACTCAATAGGATACGGGTCTTTGGGTGAGATATGGGCCAATAGCTTATGATCCCAAGTATCGACTGCGCTGGCTAAGTTGTACAAGCTGGCAAATCCACTTTCTTTAGGCACATCAATTAGGATTAGTTTACCGCTTGGCTTTAGGGCGTCATGAGCTTTATTGATACACAGGGCTAGGTCGCTGATATAGCTGACACTGCCGTTGAACATGATAATGTCGAATTTATTAGGCTCAATTTCTGCGTCTTCTGCGGTATTGATATCTACGGTTAATCCGCGTTTTTCTGCAATTTGTGCCATATCTTTAGAGGGCTCGATACCGTGCTTAATATGAATGTCGTAGTCTTTTGCCAGTAGCATTTCAAACAGCCCACTGCCACAACCCACGGACAAGATAGTACTGTCTTTGTCCAAGAAGTGAGCAACCAGCTTTAGTTCACTTAGTAGTAAGTTCTCATTGTCCATAAACCAGCTGTCATACGCATTGGCATGCTCGTCAAATATGACCATGATTTTCTCCTTGTTTTAAATGGATTTATTATTGGTCGATTGTTTAAGTTAAATGGGCTTTTTGGCAATTAAGATAAATCTAAAGCCATCTGCCAAAAGTTAACCTCCATACGAGAGGCTGTGTTAAATAATTTTTGTAATTTGGGCTGCTGAGCCGGACTGACATCAGCAAATAATTGATTAATAAAGGCTTTATTTTGGGCAGTTACCTTTTGAAACTCTTCACTAGCAAAGACGTCGATCCAGGGCTGATAAGGGTTATTATCAACGAAGCCTTCTGTTTTAATGCGCTGACCAATTTCCCCATAACCCATTAGACAAGGCGCAATGGCCGCATAGAGCTCGACCAATGAGCCAGACATGGCGGCATCTAACAAATAGCGGGTATAGGCAATGGTCGCTGCAGATTCTGCTGTGTTCTCGACTTCCTTAATAGAGAGGTCCCATTGCTGACAAAACTCTAAGTACATACCAATTTCTAGATCAAGCATGGCATTGATACCGGCTTGTCCCACACGCATTTGAGCCAGAGTGTCACTCTTGTAGACACTCAGTGCCATGACTCGAGTGTAGTGCAGAAGATAGAGGTAATCTTGTTTTAGATAGTGTTGAAAGCTTTGTTTGGATAAGGTTCCTGCTGCCACCTGATTCACAAACTCATGATGGATATAATCTTGCCAAGTCGGGCAGTTATCGCGTAGTGTTTGAAAGTCCATAATGCTCACTTTTATCAAAGATAGGTCACTAAAAGCCATATGACCAAAAGTTTAACCGTGTCTTGATAACCTGAGGAACGTTTGAACTGACCGCTTGGAGAGAAAGCACAGAATTAGAATGGAGCAACACCAAAAGCCATTAAAGGACTACGCCTTAATGGATTAAGTGTATTCTGGGAATGAGCTCACTAAGATCACGCTTGTTTCCTACGTCAGTGCTAACTGCATCAGGTCCTCGGGTATTTCTCAGCTAAGGCTAAATCTTTGGCTTGATATGAATAATCAAGGGATGGGCCATAGCACCCCGACAAGGTTATTGGGATAATCAGAATAAAGGTGCAGGGGTAAAGTTGTTTACGAGACTGATTTGCTGTTTCCATAATTCGGCTTTATCCGTTGCTACTCACTATCATAGGACAACGGACGGCTCCAATGCAAGGTAAGCCCATTTTTATCAGCGATAAGCCAGGATAGGACACTGAAAATCAAACGAAACCGTCCACAAAAGACCACCCACAAAAAAACCGCCCTAATAAATAGAGCAGTTTTTTTGTAATCTAGTGGCTAAAAAGCGAATAGATTAGTCTAAGAATGCAAAGTGCTCAATGTCCATATCGGTCATAGATGAGCTTGGAGCTACCATGCTTTCAGCATGACCTGAAGTGCGAGGTAAAATCTTGTCAAAGTAGAATTCAGCAGTCTGAATCTTAGCTTTGTAGAATTCTGGCGCTTCGACACCCCCTTTTTCTAGCTTTTTATAAGCTACTGCGGCCATACGTGCCCAGTGGTAAGCCATCATTACGTAGCCTGAGTACATTAAGTAGTCAACAGAAGCGGCTGAGATGATTTCACGGTCTTTACGCGCGCTTAGCATTAGACGTACAGTTAGGGTATTCCATTCAGCACATAGCTTAGTTAGCGCCCAAACGAATTTACGCATGTTTTTGTCTAGAGCGTAATCACCACACCACTTCATGATACCTGAAGTGTAATCACGGATGATTTTACCTTTTGATTGTAATATAACTTTACGGCCTAGAAGATCAAGAGCCTGTACGCCTGTGGTTCCCTCATAAAGAGTAGCAATACGAGCGTCACGAGCGATTAACTCCATGCCCCACTCTTTGATGTAACCATGACCCCCATAAACTTGCTGGCCTTCTTTCGCCGCTTCAATACCCAGCTCAGTTAAGAAGCCTTTTAGAATTGGGGTATAGAAACCTAACTTATCATCCCACTTTTCAAACTCTTCATCATTGCCTTCAGCGATACCTTGAGACATCTTATCAGCATAACGAGCAGCATGGTAAATCATTGAGCGGCCGCCTTCAGCGAACGACTTCATGGTTAACAGCATGCGACGTACGTCAGCATGGTTGATGATAGCGTCAGCTACTTTTTCTGGCTCTTTTACGCCTGATAGAGTACGCATTGAACGACGCTCTTTGGCATACGGTAGGGCATTTTGGAAAGCAAGCTCACAGTGAGCAAGACCCTGGATACCAGTACCGATACGGGCAGTGTTCATGAAAGTGAACATCGCTTTTAGACCACGATGCGGTTCACCAATTAGGTAACCTGTTGCGTCGTCGAAGTTTAGAACACAAGTAGCCGATGAAGCGATACCCATTTTGTGCTCAATTGAACCACAGCTTACGCCGTTACGCTCGCCCGCTTCACCTTCTTCGTTAACCTTGAACTTAGGTACGATGAATAGAGAGATACCACGAGTACCTTCAGGAGCATCTGGAAGACGCGCTAGAACGATGTGGATAATGTTATCAGTTAGATCATGTTCACCACTTGAGATGAAGATTTTAGTGCCATTTAGTTTATAAGTACCGTCTTCTTGTGGCACTGCTCTGGTTTTTACTTGACCTAAGTCAGTACCCGCTTGTGGCTCAGTTAGACACATAGTACCTGACCAAGTACCTTCTACTAATTTAGGAAGGTAAGTGTCTTTTTGCTCTTCTGTACCGTATTGCATTAAGGTGTTGATACAACCGGTAGTTAGACCTGGATACATTGCCCATGGCCAGTTAGCGGTACCAATCATTTCAGACTTGATAAGGTTTAATGACATTGGTAAGTTCATACCGCCGTACTCTTCTGGGTACGAAATACCTTGCCAACCACCTTCTACGAACTGATCATAAGCATCTTTAAAGCCTTTAGGAGTGGTCACCACACCGTCTTTGAATTGACAGCCTTCAGCATCTGCTGGTTGATATAAGGGGCTAATAACGTTTTCAGCGAAATCAGCGATACCTTGTAGAATCATATCTACAGTTTCTGGATCCGCGTTTTCACCATTACTTAAATCTTTGTAATGCGTTTGATAATCGAAAACGTCATTTAATAAGAATTTCATGTCACGTAAGGGGGCTTTATAACTTAGCATAATAGACTCTCTTCCATTGAATAATATATTTGTCGCTGCTGCGAGGTATTGTCAACCTAGCATAATATGAATAGTATAGGAGGGTGATATGGATTTTAGTATAAGCCCAAATAATACAAAAACCTATTATTCATAGCTATTATTCATAAGTGAATAACTGTTTCATAAAAATAAGTGTTAATAATACTCAAAAAAAAACACCTGCTTTGATTCATTTTTAAATTATATTAGGCTTACAATAGCTTAGTTTTTGCTAACCAACATGACCTTATAATATTAACTTAACTCTAAAGAAGTGTTGGACTCCTGTTAGTGAAATGTCACCATTCTACTTTTCTAAATGACCCTTATTTTAATTTAGATGAAAACTTCCCTTAATAACCTGTCTTAAATACTTTTCTGAAATAATTATCTAAATAGCTTAATCAAATAATAGGCGCTTCTATAAAATAAAACGTAGAACACCTATCTCACTCTTTTTCTTCTCGGGTATTTTTATCACCAGTCGCCGTAAAACCACCCACTTCAGGGGGTGGATATAAGACGACACACACTGTCGTGAGCAGTATATAAAGGGTTGTAAGCTAAAATTAATCTTGCCATACTAAGCATATGAAAACACTCAAGCTACGCATTAAAGACAAACACATAAAAGAGCTGAATCGTCTAAGCGGTTCAGTGAACTTCGTGTGGAACTATATTAATGCACTTTGCTTTGAGCATCTAAAACGAACTGGTAAGTTTTTTAGTGCTTAT
>NZ_FUGE01000089.1 GCF_900162825.1 Psychrobacter piechaudii | reverse complement strand
ATGGCATGATAGAGATATCAATGCTGCTAAGAACATCCTCGCGGTCGGGCTTGACCGTCTAGCTGTAGGAATCCCCTCGGTTTAGCGAGGGGAGGAAGTCAATAACGTAGTCACGCACGAAGGTAGAGCAGGCAAGCTTAGGTTCGCCATTGACGACCATACCGCAAGAGCCACAAACCTCCATTCTACATGACCACCGATAAGCAAGTTCTGGACGCAGATTGTCTTTGATAACCCCTAACGCATCAAGAATGGACATATCATAACTCCATTCAATCTCGAATGTTTCTGGCCAAGGTCTATCATCTTCATCGGGGCGATAGCGCATGACCGTAATTTTGACAGTATTATTTGCTGAGGTATCAAGATTGTTTTCTTGGTTATTTAGTTGGCTGCTATTTGGTTTAGAGTGGCTATTCATATTACTTTTCTCCTCCAGACTCACCCGCAGCACCATAAGCGCGCGTGGCTGGTTGTGATTTAGTAATTAACACATCGCTATATTTAATTTGTGGCTCTGCATCTGGCTGATAAAAAGCAAGAGTGTGTTTGAGATAGTGCTCGTCGTCACGCTCGGGATAATCCAGACGTTGATGTGAGCCACGCGACTCTTTACGGGCATTGGCGCTATAAATCATGCTTTCCGCCACATCTAATAGGTAACCTAGCTCAATGGTTGTGAGCCAGTCAGTATTAAAGGTCGAGCTATGGTCTGTGACTTTCACATTCTTATAGCGCTCTTTGAGCTTTTTGATACCGGCAATGGCAATTTCTGAATTTTCAGCGCTGCGATAGATCCCCACGTTTTCTTCCATCATTCTGCCGAGATATAGTCATAGCCAACCAAATGAGATACGAGGCAACCTACCTCAAGTACTACTAGAACGGGCTTATTAAGGTTAACGCTGTAGCTCTTTAATTTGTCTACGACTATAGTTACGGATATCGGCAGGTTTTTCGGTACCATTGGTCCGATTTAATAGCTCTGCATAGGGTTTAAAAGCTTGCTTAGCCAACTGTTCAAAATCTGATGCAGAAACAGAGTTTTGATTGGACTGGGTATGAAGCAAGGCACTTTCACCAGCCACTTTGCCGAACACACACAGCTCTGTTAAGGAGTTTGAGCCTAGGCGGTTTGCACCGTGCAAGCCAACGGAGGCACATTCACCGACCGCAAATAATCCTGGTATACGAGTTTGGCAATGACGGTTGGTCTCAATACCGCCCATAGTGTAGTGAACGGTTGCACGGACAGGAATCGGCTCGTACACCGGGTCAACACCAACGAACTTTTGGGCAAGGGATCTAATAAATGGCAAGCGTTCATTAATATAGTCCTCACCCAGATGGCGCAAGTCGAGATGAACGGCTGGACCTCTTGGTGTCTCGATAGTACGACCAGCCTTCCATTCATGATAAAACGCCTGTGACAGTCTGTCGCGTGGGCCAAGCTCCATATACTTATTTTTGGGTTCGCCAACAGGTGTTTCAGGACCCAAACCATAATCTTGAAGATAGCGATAGCCGTCTTTATTGACTAAGATGCCTCCTTCACCACGGCAACCTTCTGTCATCAAGATTCCAGAACCCGGCAACCCAGTAGGGTGGTATTGCACAAACTCCATATCACGTAGGGGCACCCCATGGCGATAGGCCAATGCCATACCATCCCCTGTGACAATGCCACCATTGGTATTAAAGGTATAGATTCGGCCTGCGCCGCCCGTAGCGATAATCACACTTTTAGCTTGTACCGCTACCGTCTTACCATTTAATAAGTCATAGCAAAGCACACCTTCTAGCTGTTTTTGCTCCACTTGTTGATCACTGGGACTCATTATCAAATCTACAGCAAAGTGTTCATCTAGACGCTTAATATTGGGATACTGTATTGAGGTCTGAAATAGGGTATGCAGAATATGAAAACCGGTCTTATCTGACGCAAACCAGGTGCGCGGAATCTTCATGCCTCCAAAGCGGCGCACATTCGCCCGTCCATTAGGCAGGCGTGACCAAGGGCAACCCCAATGCTCGAGTTGAATCATCTCCTCTGTGGCGTGTTCAACAAAATACTCAACCACATCTTGTTCACACAGCCAATCCCCACCGGATACCGTGTCATTGAAGTGATTTTCCAAAGAGTCATCATCGCGAACGACTCCGGCAGCGCCACCCTCACCCTCAGCAGCAACAGTGTGACTACGCATTGGGTACACTTTTGAAATTAACATCACCTCAGTATCGGGTGCACTACGGGCAATTTCGATGGCAGCACGAAGGCCGGCGCCCCCAGCACCAATAATTGCCACATCTGTTTTGACTACTTGCATCTGGACCCCTTAAACATTTTTCGTCGAATATCTCGGCTATTACCATAACCTTGAATTATGGACGAGATTTCGCGAAGCATAACGTATGAAGCTGCATTGATATTTATTTTAAGATTAATATAAGACACTTATAATAGTTATTTTAGAAAATCCACAGAGATAGTAGGGGATTGAATTGAGCTTTTATTCTCAATATAGGCGATAAACTGTCACCATAAACCAAGTAGTTATTCAGCTATCTTGGTTACTACCTATCTTTTTTATTGATATGCTTAAGTGATCTATACAGAAAATAGCCCTTGACGCCTAGTAAAAAGGGTATATAATACGTCGTTCTGTTGAGGCAAGGAGTGGTTTGGAAAGTTTGGAAAATAAACAAATTCAAACAAAACGAAAAAACTTCTTGACAATGTAACTGAACAGCGTATAATACGCACCTCATCGGGACAACGAGATTAGAAGCTTAATTGGTTTTAAATCTAAGTTCTGATAACAGATTGAAATAAAAGCTTGACAGAATA
>NZ_FUGE01000266.1 GCF_900162825.1 Psychrobacter piechaudii | reverse complement strand
TACTTTTAGGCGTGTGCCTGCTTTGTTGTAAAACAGGTAGGCACAGTGAGGGCGAATGCTTTGGTGTTCGGTGAGGATGTGGGCCAGTAGTTTGCCACTACCACATCGCATGTGCATGGGAGTGGTGGATAGCCAGATGTGAGTGATGGGTATCATTGCAGTCCTCGTAGTAGGTCAATTAGGCTTTGGGTGTCAATTTGGGCAATGTTGAGGCTTATCGTCCCAGATGCTCGAGCTGTGATTTGCAGTTTGATGTTTTGTATGACGGAGGCTGAGCGTAGATGCGCACCTTCAGGCTCAAGATGGATTGGGATAAAGTGCGGGTTTGGATCATGAGGACTGTTTATAGTACCAGGTAATGTGTCAGCTTGAGCATGTGCCCGCTGATACTGACGTTTCCAGTTATGTAGAAGGTTTTGGTTGATGCTATGGTCTCGAGCGATACTGGCAACTGATCGATCTGAGTCTGTCGCTTCTTTTACTAAAAGCGCTTTAAACTCGGCGCTGTAAGTTCTTCGTTTGGGTGTATTAGGAGATTGTGTTGTCATGTT
>NZ_FUGE01000049.1 GCF_900162825.1 Psychrobacter piechaudii | reverse complement strand
AAGGCACTGAAATCAACCCTACAGCTATCGCTCTCTAAAGGTCAAAAGCTTATCATAGATGTATTCGATAGCTACAACCTAAGCCTATATCAAATCAACACGCTTGAGATAGTACAAGACAGTCGTAATCGTTGGTATGCGTGTATTACTGTTAAAGACTTTCCTAAGCAAGTAAGTGGTAAGGGCAACGTTGGAATTGATTTGGGCTTAAAAGAGTCTGCTAATACCTCAATGGGTGATAAACTTACTATTAAGCAGACTCAAAAATGGGCTAAAAAGCTTGCTATCGCTCAACGTGCTAACAATAAAAAACGTGTTAAAGCAATACACGCCAAAATCAAAAATTCAAGATTAGACCTAATTCATAAATTCACCACCAAGCTTGTTAAAGACAATGCCTTAATTGTGGTCGGTGATGTTAAATCACGCTCATTTACCAATAAAAAAACCAATCTAGCTAAATCAACATACGATGCAGGATGGTTTGAACTTAAACGACAACTGGAATATAAATGCAAGCATGCAGGTTGTCAGCTTGAGATCGTAAATGAGAGTTACACTACCCAGACCTGCTCGTGCTGCCACAAAATAAGTGACAGTAGTCCGAAAGGTATAGCAGGCTTGCGAATAAGAGGATGGACTTGTGCTGAGTGTGGCACATGGCATGATAGAGATATCAATGCGGCTAAGAACATCCTTGCGGTCGGGCTTGACCGTCTAGCTGTAGGAATCCCCTCGGTTTAGCGAGGGGAGGAGGTCAAAAATAGTATTTGATTCCGTTATGACAAAATAGTTATTTATAATTATTTTCTGACAGGGTTTGTTTCAGAAGATTTGTTGGGTAGCTGTCACCTAACCATGGTTACGTTATCGGGTTCATAACGCTTAAATAGAGAGGGTTAACTTACTCCCATAAAAAAAGACTCATATCTATGAGTCTTTTTTTGAGTTGGTATTGAATTAGTTTTGAAATGGTTTTAAACGGACTGTGCCATTTAGAACTTATTGCTGAGGCGGCCAAGGACGATCTGCATCACTCTCAATCCATTCTGCCACGTATCCTGTGGGCGGCATTTTCCAATCCGATTTGCCCAAAGCATCTAATACTTTTTGGCTTTCAATGACTCGGCCGCCTTTGGTTACTCCGGTACGCAGCAGCGCAGTAGAGCAAGGTTTACCTTTCACCCACATTGACTGCTCCACATAAATCCAGCGCTCATCAATGGCGGCAATACGGGTCTTGATGGTGACCAGATTGAAGGCTCGGATACGCTTACGATATTGGATGGTACTGCCAGCGACCACTAAGCCCCAACGGTTTTCGAGTAGCTTTTTACCGAGTCCAGAACGAATGGCAAAATCGGTACGGCCAAGATCATATAAGGTAAACACGCGGCCGTTATTCATCTCAAGAAAGTTATCGATATCGGTTAAGCTGCAGCGAAACGTCATCTTTGCAGTATCTGTAAGATCAACCGTATCGCCTTTTTTATGAGCGGAAATCGCTTTGACAATAGATTTGGTATAACGATAAAAAGGGTACATATGACAGTCTCAAAAATTAGATTAGGGCATCGATTATGCTGAAAATAATCTTGATTTCAAAGCAGCAGACGTGCCTAGACCGTCACAGATCACTGGTATTAGACAATTTGCTGGTCCTATGATTGGTTCGCTATCCCAATAAAATTAAAATAGTCTACTACGGTTTCTGGGATCCAATTAATATCGAACTTTTTTTGATCTGCCAGATAGCGTAGATAGCCAATATGACCGCCATGCGCAGTGTCTATTAAGGTTACCGATTCGGAGACATCGTTTTGGGTAGCGGTAAAACCAATAAAAGGATCGTCCATCGCACTGATCAATAACAGGGGTTTTGCCACATCGATTAAATAGGGCAGGGCAGAAGCACTGTGATAATAATCATTATTTGAGCGGTAGCCATGGCGTGGAGCGGTAAAGATATGGTCAAAGTCGCTGATACGATCGACCGCTTTAATGGCGTCAATTTCTTCGTCGCTGATTTCGTTTTTTAATGCCTTTTTGATAATGGGATTGAGCAAATAGGGGGTATAAATTCTCTGTCCCAAGAAGCTTTGCATGTTCATTGCTGCTGACGACATGTCTACCGGAGAGGAGATAGACACAGCGCCTTTACAGCACGCTTCTTCAGCATATTCACCCATATATTTTGCTAAAGCATTACCGCCAAGCGAGACGCCAACGGTATAAATATTTTCATATTTTTGGCTTAGTATTTGTAGCATGTGGTGTACTTCATCGGTATCCCCTGCGTTATAAAATACCCGGCCGCTGGCAGGAATACCGCCACAGCTACGGAAGTGAGCCACCACGAAGTGCCAGCCTTGAGCATGGATTTGATGCGCCAAAGCGCGGGCATAGTGGCTGTCACTGCTGCCTTCCATACCATGAAACAGCACTACTAACGGCGTTTGTTCCAGTTGCTCTTGGCTGCTGTCTAGCGGATGGGCATCATAAAAATCATAGGCCACATCGCTTTCATCTAGTGAATCGCGGATGATTTCACGTCTGTAGGTGGGTGGCTTGGGCGCAAAAAACTTGGGCAAAATAGTTTGCAAATGGGGATTGGTTAACCAAAAAGGGGGATCGAAAGGGGTAGGCGTAAAGCTAGGCCCTTCAGTGTTATTTGAGGTAACTTTAGTCTGAGAGTTGGCTTTATTCGCAGTGTTTGAACTCTTTTTAGAAGAATCAAAGTCAGTTTTTGGTTTAGATTTAATTTTTTGTTTTAACTGAGACAGCATAAGGGATCACTCTGATTATTGTTAGGATTAAAATTATTGGATTAATGCCCTTATGATGGACTCAAAGTAAACAAAAACCAACCTTTTTCAGTGAACGATCGGTTACTGAGATTTGTTATATTATGTTAATCTTCATCGACTTCATTTTCTACTTGCTCAAGCACCCTGCCGTCCATTCCCAGTCGTTCTTTTAAGGTCTCTATATCAGCTTCAGGCAAGGTAACGTTTAGGGTTACTGCCTTACTATAAGCGACTTCGCCAACCTCACCACCCATGTCTTCCACCACATAACGCACTTGTGATTCATTGGCAAAATCTGCCTCAATTTTCACTTGAGCCATGGGGACATAAGGGGTTAAGACCATCTCATCTACCGCCGCTTGGGCAGAGCCGGCATAGGCTCGGGTCAAACCGCCAGCCCCCAGTTTGATACCGCCGAAGTAACGCACTACGATGATAATGACATTGCCAATACTTTTGTGCTGCAATACATTTAGGATAGGGCGCCCCGCAGTGCCATTGGGTTCACCGTCATCATCAAAGCCGGCACTGGTAGTGTTATTAGGATCACCGATAATATAGGCCCAACAGTGATGACGGGCATCAGGATATGTTTCACGCAGCTGTTCCACGTGAAACATAGCTTTTTCACGGCTGTGTACCGGATAAGCATAAGTGATAAATTCTGACTTCTTAATGTCAAGTCGGGCAGTAACAGGGGCGGCTAAAGTTTGATAAGTCATAAAGGCTAACTCTTATTAAAAGAGACTGGTATTAAAAGAGACTAGTATAAAAAAAGCACTGGAATAAAAAGTATGCGATTAAAAAAAGTCATCAATTTTAGAGACAGTGGGTGTGGTAAACTGGTGACCATACAATCTACATCTGTAGTAACACAAAAATATTTATAACCCGATACAGTATCATTTAAGCAAAGGTATATATAACCAAATTATATCTAGCATAACTATATCAGTTATAAAGCCAAGGATAACATAAATGCGTTTAGACAAATTTATCAGTAAGGCTACCGAGCTGTCGCGTAAAGAAGCCAAAAAAGTGCTCCATGCCAGTGAGATTACGGTCAATGATGAAGTGATAAAAGATGGCAGTGTGCATGTTGATGTGCTCAATGATGAAGTGATGTGGGCCGGTGAGCCTTTATCCGTTGCCACCGGTAGTCGTTATTTACTGCTGTATAAGCCTGAAGGCTTTGAATGTACTTTAAAGCCCAAAGAGTATCCCATGGTGACCGAGCTTATCGCCATACCTGAGCTGGGTAACTTGCGAATTGCAGGCCGCTTAGATGTCGATACCACAGGGGCTTTACTATTAAGTGATGACGGCAGCTGGCTACACCGTGTGACCAGTCCGCGTCATTTGCATGAAAAAGTATATGAGCTGACCCTAGCGGATCCCATGGATGAAACAGAGCAGGCCCATGCCGTTAAGAAGGTGGCTCAAGGTATCTTGTTAGATGGGGATTACGAGCCGACCAAACCAGCGACGTTAGAGTTTATCGATGAGACCCATGCCCGTCTTATCTTAACTGAAGGCAAATATCATCAGGTGAAACGGATGATGGGCTACTTCGGTAATAAAGTTATCGAGCTACACCGTGCCAGTATTGGTGGCATTACTTTAGAAGGTCTGGAGAAGGGGGAGAGCCGCTTCTTGACCGAAGATGAGATCAATAGCTTCTAATTGATAGTAAGTTTATTTACTTTTTTATTGAAATGGGCGCTTTAGGTGCTCATTTTTTTGTCTATTATTTGATGCCTTGCATTGATAGTATTACTATGAATAGCTTAATAAAAGATAAGAAAATAATCGTTCAGACAAATATAACAAGTAGGAGTAAGGGAGAATGACTTCAATAATTAAACCAATATTGGGTGCCAGTTCTGGTGTTTTTTTATTAGCGGGTTTAATAGGATGCCAGAGTACCGTTATTGCGGACAATAGTGAACAGGCGAATTCTCAATTGCCCATCGTTAAAGTGGAGCGATCCAGTTATGGCGATGAATTATTTTACAGCTATCCCTTTAAGACCTCAGACTTGTATCAAGTGAGAACAATGAAAGCGCAGGGAGGCAAGTTGGTTTACCGTAATGACTGTTTGGCGTTATTTAATGGCTCTAAATACGTGACTCCGGTCTTTCCTAATGCAGTAACTGTCTTTGATAAACAAAATCAAACCTTAGAGATGCTACAGGTCAAATTCAATATGCAGGACATGATTATGGCAGGTGGCTTTGAGCAGTCGGCTGAAGATTATCTAAAGCAGAATCAGACAGTGACACAAGCCCCTGATCGCTGTTTACTCGATGAAGTGATGGTGTTAGATGGGGTCCCAGACAATTTGGGTAGAGTGTATGATGGGCTAGATGATTAGTGCATTGAGATAGATAGCCGAGCTAGATAGTGAGCGCCTAACAAAAAGTAACGAATAGAGTCATCTGAGTAAGATAGATAGGATATTATTATATAAATTTCTATAGTTAATTGATGTCTATTTAGGAGCTTTCATGCCACACTTTTCAAAAAAGCCCAGTGCAACAAGGAATAAGTTTTTGGCTTTGTCGTTACTGGCGTCTATCACGCTGTCCCCTTTGGCCGTAATGTCCTCAGCTCAAGCTGACCTAGAAATATTTAATAATGCCTATGACAAGATAGCCGCAAATAGCAATACACAACTAAAAGCTCCTAGTGAGCAGCAAAAGCAGAAGATCACACAACTGCTTCAGGGGGCAGGCATGACCGCTCCTATCACCTCAATTACGCCCTCAAAACTGCCTTCTATGTATCAGATTACGCTGGCTCAAATCCCTGGGGCTGAGCCACAACTGCCGCTGCATATTACCGCGGATGGTAACTACATCTTGCAAGGTGAGCTAAATGCCAACCCCAGTCCAAAAAAATCTACCCCACCAAAAGAAGTACCGAGCAAAACACTCAGTGGTATGCCGGTTAGCAAAGATTTGCGAGCTTCCATATTGGCCAACAGCAGCTTACTAAAAAATATTACTCCTGAAGTGGCGTTATATCATACCGCAGTGCCTGGAGTCATTTGGGGTACTACTTTTAATGGCCAGCCTTTTATTACCAATACCGAGGCCAGCGTCTTTATCAGCGGTGAGGTTTCAGTCATCAAAAATGGTCAATTTGCTGGCTTAGATTCTGACTTTGAGAAAAAGAAGAATTTGCATGTGCTGTCGCAATTGGATGAGGAAAACTTGGTCATCTATCCGGCTACCACTAAAGAGCAGGCGGTAATCTATGTTGCCACCGATATTAATTGTCCTTATTGCCGGATCATGCACCAGGATATGGCCAATCTAAACGCCAAAGGCATCACCGTAAAAGTAATCGGCTATCCTTATTATGACGAGTCGCCGGAGCAGATGCGTCAAATTTGGTGTGAGACTGACAAACAGGCTCGTCGCCAAGCTTTAGATAAAGCAATGGCGGGAGAGGCTGTGGCTAAGACTTGTGGCAATACCACGGTAAATCATATGAAGGACAATCATAGGAAAGCTGCTGGCCTTGCGGTATTTGCGACACCGGCCATTTATCGTGAAGATGGGGTACAATTCAATGCGCCTTACCAAGACCCTGGCTTTTTAGCCTTCTTAGGGGTGCAATAATTTTTAAAGACTTAAAATTAAGATAATCTGTTGCCCAATGAAGCTCACGGTCTGTGAGCTTTTAGGGCAATACCACGTTAACCACTTTCCAGCCCAACAACCCTTCGCGCTGCATCTCTAATGTTAACGGATAACCCTTTACTTGACCTGAGATAGTGAAGCAGTTCATACCGCAATAAGACAGCTTAGGTTGGGCGCTGTCCTCCCCACTTTCCACATGATTTTGCAGCTCATTAGCTTGCTGCTTCATGACCTGTTGCGTCTGATTTTGGATAACCGCTTGAATATCACCGCGCTGGATAATCAGGTCTTGCACCAGCTGTTTTAGATCCACTTTATTACTAGCAATGGCCCAAGCGGCTGCCAACTCCTTGGTGGCTTGATTGGCTTGGCCTTGGGTATCAATTAGAGCACTTATATTATCCGCAGTAACCGCTTTATTCACGGATTGAACAATGAAGTCATCGGCAGCTTGCACCAAGGCATCACCGCCCAATTGGGCTACCAAAGGATACTGCTGCAAAGTGTTGCTGAATTTGGTGGTTAATTGATTTTGAATATTGGGCTGCAGCTGATCAAAATTTATATGGCTGACTAGAGCGGCACCGTCATTGGCATCATAAGCTTTTTTCAGCTGATAAGCCGTGTAGTAAGGGGATCCGGCGAACAAGGCGACGGCCACAATGAGCAAAGTTATTAAGAAGAATTTTAATGATTTCATAAAGTGAAGTCGCTAACTGTGCCAAATTATAAGGATAATGCGGTGATTTTAGCACAACCGCTTGATAATTGAGGTGTTTGTCACCATTAAACAGGCAAAGTATTATTTAATTTTTTGATTTATTTAAATCCTTTGTGGGTTATAACGAATTTAATGCCAACGGTTACCGTGAATGACTATGTTTCACGTGAAACCTATTGGGCATATTGATAGGAGCCTCCATGAGTAAGCGAGATTTTTACGAAGTTTTAGGCGTTGATAGAAACGCAGATGAACGTGAGATTAAAAGGGCCTACCGTAAGCTGGCCATGAAGTACCACCCTGACCGTAACTCTGATGATCCAGATGCTGAAGAAAAATTCAAAGAAGCCTCAATGGCTTATGAAGTGTTAAATGATAAAGACAAACGGGCAGCTTATGATCGTATGGGGCATGCCGCGTTTGAGAACGGTATGGGCGGTGGCGGCTTCGGCGGTGCTGGTGCCGGTAACTTCCAAGACATCTTTGGCGATATCTTCGGTAACTTCGGTGACATCTTTGGTCAGTCTCGTGGGGGCGGTCGTCAACGTCGTGGCTCAGACTTACGTTACGTCATTGAGCTTACTTTAGAAGAGGCGGTACGTGGCTGCAAAAAAGAAATCAGCTTTACCGCTCCTGCTCATTGTGAAACTTGTGATGGTAAAGGCGCCAAGAACTCCTCTGATATTCAAACCTGTAGCACCTGTGGCGGCCATGGCCAAGTGCGTATGCAGCAAGGTTTCTTTGCAGTACAGCAGACTTGTCCAAACTGTGGCGGTACCGGCCAAGAGATCAAGAACCCATGTAATGACTGTCATGGTAGCGGCGTAAAAGACAAATCACGCACCTTAGAAGTTTCTATTCCAGCTGGGGTAGATGATGGCGACAGAGTACGCTTAGCCGGGGAAGGTGAAGCCGGTGGGGCAGGTGTTGAAAATGGCGACTTATACGTTGAAGTTCGTGTCAAAGAGCACCCAGTATTCAAGCGTCAAGGCGCAGACCTGTATATGGATGTACCGGTTAGTATCACTGATGCCGCCCTAGGTAAAGAAGTGGAAATCCCAACCCTAGATGGTAAAGTGAAGGTTAAAGTGGCAGAGGGTACCCAAAGCGGTAAACTATTGCGTGTGCGTGGTAAAGGGGTGAATCCAGTTCGCACTACCATGAAGGGTGATTTAATTTGCCGCATCATGGTAGAAACGCCAGTGAACTTAACCCGTGAACAAAAAGATCTATTGCGTCAGTTCCAAGACACGTTAGATGGCGACAGCAAGCACCATCAGTCACCTAAGAAAAAATCTTTTTTCGAAAAGCTAGGCGATTTATTTGACTAATAACAACAACAATTGAGGAGGAGCAGTCTGCCTCTATTTCAAATAAAGCCAGCTTGATGATAAGCCTTTCGATTCACAACGATTCGGGAGGCTTTTTTAGGTAATAAATAAAATTTTAGGGCCACAAAGCAGATTTCAAGGTTAACAAATTCAGCGGACTCTGCAATCGTGCTATTATTATTCATCGGATTAATTTGGTTATCGTAAATAGCACTGAACTAAGGAAAATAAAAAATGACAGACTCAAGCTCAACGCCTATTAAAGTAGGCATCATTGGCGCTGGCGGACGTATGGGACGGATGTTGATTGAAGCGGTCACCCAAAATCCGCAGACTCAATTAGCCGCTGCTATCGAGCGTAGTGGCTCTAGTTTGGTGGGTGTCGATGCTGGCGAGTTGGTGGGCTTAGATAAAAATGGGGTGGCTTTAAGTGATAACTTAGAGGCTGAACTCAGTAAAATCGATGTGTTGATCGACTTTAGTCTGCCAGACTCTACCGAGAAGAACGTACAGCTGTGTGCTCAGCATAAGGTAGCTATGGTTATCGGTACCACAGGGCTAAGTGAGGCTCAGCAGCAAGCTTTAGACAGCGCTTGTGAGCAAATCCCAGTGGTGTATGCAGGCAACTACTCAACTGGGGTTAATGTGTCGTTAAAACTGATTGAAATGGCGGCCAAAGCTTTTGGGGATACCGCAGACATCGAGGTGATAGAGTCGCATCATAAGCACAAGGTAGACGCCCCTTCAGGGACAGCATTTATGATGGCCAATGCCGCCGCGGAAGCCCGAGGTCAGAACCTAAAAGAAGTGGCCATTTATGGCCGTGAAGGACAGACTGGTGAGCGTAAGCCAGGTTCGATTGGTATTCATGCCATCCGTGGTGGTGAAATTATTGGCGACCACAGTGTGATGTTGATTGCAGATGGCGAGATGGTAGAGATTAAGCACCATGCTCGTGAGCGTATGACCTTTGCTGCAGGAGCGGTACGGGCTTCGACTTGGATTGTCAGTCAACCAGCAGGGCGTTATGACATGCAAGATGTCCTGGGCTTAAAGTAGTCAAAAACAGCTCAAAAAAACACCCTTTGGCCAGTGGCGAAAGGGTGTTTTTTTATAAGATTAGGTTGAAAATATCATCAATCAGACAAGTTAAGCTTTTGACTTCTCAAGCTGTTTTTCACGGGCTTTGAGGTATTTGCGTACTTTATCACGAGCCCGAGTTTGTTTTAAGCTCGAGAGGTAATCCACAAAAAGAACCCCATTCAAATGGTCCATCTCGTGTTGAATGCACACTGCCAATAAGCCTTCTGCGATTTCTTCAAAGGCATTGCCCTCACCATCTAAAGCTTCGATTTTTACTTTAACGGGGCGCTCTACTGAATCGTAAACATCGGGCACAGACAAGCAGCCTTCTTCATACGGCTTTTTGTCTTCGACCAAAGGGGTAATCTTGGGGTTAATAAACACCCGTGGTGAGTCATTATTTTCAGACAAATCCATAACGATAAGCTGAATGTGACGGTCAACCTGGGTGGCGGCCAGTCCAATACCTTTGGCATCGTACATGGTCTCAATCATATCCGCGATGAGCTGTTTGATATCGGCATCAACGGTTTTGACCGGCTCGGCAATGGTACGCAGACGAGGATCTGGATAACTCAAAATAGGTAATATAGCCATAGGAAATCACATAGGTGTCAATTAAAATTAAATTAGTATATTTAGCTATTATACCTAACTAAATGAGGGGTGAAGAGATAAATATCAAGGGGTTAAGGGCAAAAAAAGCGGACTTATCACTAAGTCCGCTAAGGTAAAACCGGGCGTAATGCCCTAAATACGTTTTATAATTGGCCAACTATTAACCCGTAATAGCTGTCCCTTTATTAAGCTTAGGAATCAAGCTTAAGAGGTTTTACTAACAATCAGTTCATAGATGAACAGTAGGATAATAGCCCCAATTACTGAGAAGGCCAGACCAATAAAGTTACCATCACTGGTTACTCCAATGGCACTTGCGATAAAACCACCCACGAAAGAACCGGCTATACCTAAAACAATGGTCATAATCCAACCCATCGCATCATTACCTGGTTTGATAGCTCGTGCTAATAGGCCTGCAACTAGACCAATAATAATTGTCCAAATCATGACTTACTTTCCTTAAATTATACTGTTAAAGACTTTTTATTTGTCTTGAAAATATTGTAACTAGGATTGTAATCAATATTGGTAAGGACTGGTAAGGCGAAATTGTTAACCATGTACTGGCTCTGTGATAAATACTAGCAAATTGAAAAGAAGTAGCTATATTTGGTTAACTGATTGTAAAGTGAAGACAAATTTTTATGACGTCTTATCGTTTAAAACTCAAATGCTATCAAACCAAAATGCTATCAAACTAAAATCTGGACCTAAATAAAAAGCCCCCTAACTTTTATAAAACAGTTAGGGGGTTTTCTTTAGCTTTTAGAGTATTAGCTAAATAACTATTATTTTGACGCAGTTTTTGCAGTTTCTAGGGCAGCTAATAAGCGTTGATGAATGCCTTCAAAGCCACCATTTGACATGATAATTACCGCATCGTCTTTACCCGCTTGACCCAGCTGAGGGACTAGATGGTCAATGATGGCTTGCGTATCATTCATCACGTACTGTTTGTTGCTGATATTGGTGGCATCACCCACCACCTCAGTTAGACCCCACTCTAATCCGGCAGGCTCATACCAGATAACTTCATCCGCCAGTTGCGCAGAAGCCGCTAAGCTGTCTTTGTGAATCCCAAGCTTCATGGTATTACTACGGGGCTCAATAATGGCCCAAATTTTGGCAGCTTTAAGTTTCTTTTTGGCACCATCTAAGGTAGTGGTGATCGCTGTGGGGTGGTGGGCAAAGTCATCAAATACTTGGACTTTGGTAGCAGTAGAAAGCTGTAGATCGGCAATCAATTCCATACGGCGCTTAATGCCTGAGAATTGAGACAAGGCTTCGCAGGCTTGTTCTACACTGATACCGATATTGAAGGCAGCGGCGACGGCAACCATAGCGTTTTCCACGTTATGACGACCGCTCATGCCCCAATGTACTGTGCCACTGAATTGCTTGCCATTTTCAGTATCATGGTAGTGGACCTTGAATTCACTGCCATCTTCTGCAATCAGCTCGGCTTGCCAAGTACAGTCAGTATTTCTATCTGCTTGAGCGCTATCTGTGATTTCAGTACGCCAGATAGGGGTCCAACAGCCTTTCTCAATAGTAGCCTCAAGACTAGGGGTGTTGCCCGGCATGATGATTTGACCGCTACTTGGAATCATACGAATCATATGATGGAACTGGGTCTGAATGGCCTCTAAATCCTTGAAGATGTCGGCATGGTCAAACTCAAGGTTGTTTAAAATAGCGGTGCGAGGACGGTAATGAACAAATTTTGAGCGCTTATCGAAGAAGGCTGAATCGTACTCATCGGCTTCAATAACGAAGTAGCCACGTTCGCCTTGAACGTTTTTATCCGCCCCCAAGTAGCTACTATGAGCAAAAGCTTGAGTCAATTTCTCATCTTCACTATCGACCAAAGGCACGCCTCCGATCAAGAACCCAGCATCAATACCACAGTAGTGTAGTACCCAGGCCAACATAGTGGTGGTCGTGGTCTTACCATGAGTTCCGGCAACTGCCAATACGTGACGGTGCTGTAAGACATGCTCTGACAAAAACTGAGGACCTGAAGTATAAGGGATGCCCTCATCCAGCATATATTCTACTGCCTCAATCCCGCGTTTCATCGCGTTGCCCACGATAACCAAGTCAGGCGCAGGCTGTAAGTGGCTGGCATGATACCCTTCTTGGATAGTAATTCCAGCGCGTTCAAGTTGAGTGGACATCGGCGGATAAATGTTTGCATCTGATCCCGTGACGGTATGACCCAGGTCACGAGCCAATAATGCCAGTGAGCCCATAAATGTGCCACAGATACCTAAAATATGAACGTGCATGCTACCTCTTATTTTTATCTACGTAAATGAAAATGGGAAAGCCAGCTTTAGGGTCACGGCTTTAGTAACTATAGCCTTTATTAAGGGCCTAAACGATTAAACGATTTTATTTTTTATAATGCGCCATAAAACCAGTAGGTTAACCAAAATTAAAGCACTAAACAAGATAAGGGCTTGCTCTGGGATAGAGAGTCCTAAGAAGCGCCAGCTGATTTCAGCACATTCCCCTGAGCCAGACAGTACTTGGTTGATCACCTGCTTCATGGGCAAAGCTTCTAGCCAGTAGTCTAGGCCTGGGCCACATGAAGGCACCTGATCAGGCGGTAAATGCTGTAGCCATACATGACGCGCGGCCACACCTGCCGACCAAAGGATACCGGCCATTGACCCTAACCACAATAACAGCTGTATGGCTTTGGTTTTCGGGTTGCCAATGGCAGCAATGAGAGCGAAGACCCCCATTACCATCAGCCCAATCCGTTGGAAGACACACAGTGGGCAAGGCTCAAGACCCTTATAGTTTTGCAAAAACAAAATGGCGAAAGCCATGCCGATGACAGCAAATAAAACCAAAATAGAATTAAGAGCACGGTAAGTTAGCAAACGGGCCATGCAGGGTGTTCCTTGGCAATAGTTAATAGTAAAAATGTCCAAACTTTAATGACAGTGACAGCCAAGCCGTTGTAATAATTATCAGGACAAAGGGTTAGCGGTATTGCTGGATATAATCATAGAAGTCTTGGGTGTCGTTTTTCTCAAGATCTTGCTGCTGTATCCAAGATTTCTCTGCCAATACCTCATATCTTGCCTGAGTATTTGGGCTTAAAGAGCTGCGCATAATAGACTCACGATGCTGCAAGGCTAGGGCATGACCAAGACTCCAGGTGCTGCCAAGCTTCTCAGTATCAGCCAATACTTGAGCGGACAAGGTCGCATCTGGATAGACCGCTTTACCTAACATCAGGGTCACTGCAACGCGGTAATGATTACCACCATATTCGGTGTCTAGCAGGGTGGCCAGAGGTAACATGGCTTCTAAATGCTTTCTCATCCACTCACTGAGCGCCACTTCGCCCTCAGGAGTTTTAATGGTTAAGCCCGGTTCACGACCATTATTGACCACTCTTTCCACGTTTTCTGCCAAAAGATCATCTTCTTCTGGCAATAAATCAGGGGAGTCCGCTAATAGACAATAAAGCGCCAACACCTCTAAGAAACAGGCAGTTGATACTCGGATACCAATATCGCTATAAGGATCAAGGTCAACGGCTCTAAACTCAACGTAAGCGATGCCGCGGGCTTCTAAGGCATGACGTGGGGTTTCTTCTGACTCTGCAATTTGCTTCGGACGGATAGGGCTATAGTACTCATTCTCAATCTGCAAGATATGGTCATTGATCTGAATCGGATTGCCCTGCTCATCATCTAAGCCAAGCTCACTAAAGCCTGAGAATGGAGTGTTGATGGCTTTACGTAATCCAGCGACATATTCCGGCAGATTGTTATAACGAATATCCAGCTGGTCTTGGACGCTGTTGGTATAGCCAAGCTTACTCATACGTAGGCTGGTAGCTTTTGGTTTGTAGTAAGTGGTTTTATTCATCAGCTCTAAGTCATGCTCGCGTCCGGTAAGGAAGCAAGGACACACTGAAGGACTGGCGCCTGTTAAGTACAACACCAAGCTGCTCATGCGCTTAAAGTTACGGATAAGGCCTAAATACTTGATGTTTTTGAATTCAGTTAACGACTCTGCCTGCTCTGGTTCGGGCAAGCTGTCTCGCCAAGCTGTGAATAAGTCATCGCCAAAAGATAAGTTGTAATGCAGTCCAGCAATGGTTTGCATTCGGCGGCCATAGCGAATGCCTAGACCGCTACGGTATAAGGTTTTTAGACGGCCCACGTTAGAGCTGCCGTATTCTGCCAAAGGAATGTCATTATCATCAGAGGACAACATGCAAGGCATGGACAGCGGCCACATCAGCTCTCCCTCTTCAAGGGATTGATACACTAAGACATGCAGCTCACGTAGCATGTTTAGGGTCTCGGCCACTGTTGGCTTTGGAGAGGTAATAAGCTCTAGCAGGCTTTCAGAATAGTCGGTAGTAATGTAGGGGTGAGTTAACTTTGAGCCTAGTGATTCAGGATGCGGGGTTTGGGCCAAAAAGCCATCCGACTGCATTCTTAGTCCTTCTTTTTCGATACCTCGCAGCATGCTTGATAGATGCTTGCTGGAGAGCCAAGAAGGAATAAGTGAGGTGCGGTTTGGGTTAATTGAATTGTCGGTTACATCAGTCATACTATATCTCAAAATCAAATAAGTACCCCACGACTCATTAATTTAGATCAATTAACAAAGTTTAGGTGGGATAAAGTAGTTTTTATAGGCGTAATTGAGCCACTTATATATCGATTTAGTGTAGCTTAAACCTATTAAAAAATCATGCGCGTTTTACAAATGACAGCCAAACAACAGCCAAATGACCGCCAAAAGCTAGGTCAATACTCATCGAAACCTCAATAGAGTAAGAGCTGTAACAGTAAAAGCTGTAAGTTTTTCTAAAATTTAATAAAAAAATAACCGCTACAATATAAACTAGAGCTTGTAGCGGCTATGATAATACTTTTTATTACTGTCACGGGTGTTTATTACTGTAATGGGGTTACCACCCATGGATTGTTTAGATAGAGAATGAAGAGCCACAGCCACAAGTGGTTGTCGCATTAGGGTTGGTCACCACAAAGCGGGCGCCTTCTAGTCCTTCTGTATAATCTACCGTTGAGCCTTGCAGGTATTGATAACTGAGTGAGTCTACCAATAAAGTAACATCCTCGTTTTCAAAACTGGCGTCATCCTCGCCTTCTTCTTCAGCGAAGTTAAAGCCATAGGAAAACCCCGAACAGCCGCCACCGGTGACATACACTCGTAGCATAAGGTTTTGATCGCCTTCTTCTTCACGTAATTTGCGAACTTTATTCGCCGCACTGTCAGTTAGGGTAATGGTAGTCATAGTATCCTCGTAAAGTGTAAAACTTCACTTAACGTAAAATCAAAATCTGGTTTAATACTGTATCCGACAAGAAAGAAACTGTTTTTCTGAAGACGGTTTGTTATAAAGGTAACTTACGATAAAGATGAGGGTAAATTTTTTACAAGGGGCGTGCTTCAACAACAGATTACTTTTATCTAGACCCTTAAAAGGTCCTGTATTGTACTGATTTTACGATTATTTAAATAATTAGTCATTCAGTATAACATAATGAGGCATAATGCTTGATTTTCAATGCCTCTTAGCAGATAAACTGTGTTTTTTTTTGCAAATTTTGAATGAGCCCCATTGTAAGCCATAAGCTGTCTATTCCGCTTAGCATTAACCAAAAAGTGATTAATATCCATGATTGAATTTAACAAAGTCAGTGTCCGCCGCGATGGCAGAATCTTATTTTCAGACGCCACCTTTCAGATCCACCCCGGTCAAAAGGTGGGATTAACCGGTAATAATGGGACCGGGAAGTCCACCCTATTTGGGGTGATTCTGACCTATATGGGGGAGCAGACCACTGATGAGTTAACCGTGGATGCCGGTAATATTAGCATTCCCAGTGGTTGGGAAGTGGCGCACATGGCCCAGGAAGTTGAAGGCAGTAGTCAACCCGCCATCGATTACGTATTAAGCGGTGATAAAGAGTGGTACCAGCTGAATCAAAAAATGATGGCGCCAGACAGTTTAAGCGATGCCGAGATTGCCCAACTGTATCAACGCTTTGATGACATCGATGGCTATCGCACTCCCACCACAGCGGCGCAGATTATGGCCGGTCTGGGATTTCAGCCCAACCAACACGAGCTGCCGGTGAATGATTTCTCTGGGGGCTGGCGTATGCGTCTAAACTTGGCGAAAACCTTGATGAGCCGCGCCGATTTGCTGTTGCTCGATGAGCCCACCAACCACTTGGATTTAGATGCTATCTTGTGGCTAGAAGAGTGGATTGCTAAATTTGATGGCACGGTCCTGCTCATTTCGCATGACCAAACCTTCTTGGATGCCACCATCAGCTATATTCTCCATGTCGAAAACCAGCGTTTGACCTTGTATACCGGTAACTATTCGCAGTTTGTGCGTACCCGTAGTGAGCGTCTGGCACAGCAACAGCAAGCTTACGAAAAACAAGAGACCACCCGTGCGCATTTAGAAGACTTCGTGCGCCGCTTCCGTGCCAAAGCTTCTAAAGCCAAGCAAGCGCAAAGCCGCTTAAAGCAGCTAGAGCGTATGGCGGATCTCTCTCCGGTCATGGCAGACAACCCCTTTACCTTCCAGTTTTATGAGCCCAACCACATGAGCTCGCCTCTGATTTCGCTGAAGTCAGCTGACATTGGCTACAGTGAGACACCAATCTTAAGGGACGCCAGCTTGCAGATTACCCCCGATACCCGTATTGGTCTATTGGGGATGAACGGGGCCGGTAAATCCACCTTAATTAAAGCTTTGGTCGGAGAGCTTGAACCGCTGACGGGCAGTTATAAGGTTTCAGACACGCTAAATATCGCCTACTTTAACCAGCATCAAATGGACAGCTTGGACGCCGAAGCCACGCCGATGATTATGATGCGACGTATCGCTGGCAAGACCTCTGACGCTGATCTGCGTTCCTTTTTGGGCAGTTTTGATTTCCGCGGTGATCGCATTGATACCCCAAGCAAGCTTTTTTCAGGCGGTGAGCGGGCGCGTCTGACCTTGGCATTAATCGTGTGGCAAAAGCCAAACGTATTGGTACTAGATGAGCCCACCAACCACTTGGACTTGCAAATGCGTCAAGCATTGACGATGGCGCTTCAAGGGTTTGCGGGGGCAGTGGTACTGGTATCGCATGACCGTGAACTTATTGCCAACGTCTGTGATGAGCTGTATCTGGTACATGATGGCAAGCTACAAGAGTTTGAAGGCGATGTCTCAGACTATGGCAAATGGTTGTCTGAGCAGCGTAAATCAGATGCCAAAGAAGCAGCCAAAGAATCTCGTGATGCCAAGGCGAGCGCTAATCAAGCCGCTAAGCAAGCTGAAGAAGACAGAAAAGCAGCAGAAGCCAAAGCGAAGGCAGAAGAGCCACAGCTTAGCAAAGAAGAGCGCCGTAAATTAGCGGCAGAGCAGCGTAAGCTAACGGCGCCAATTAGAAAGCGTATTGAGCAAGCTGAGAAAAAACTAGATAAAGTGGTGGCTGGTTTGGCAGATTTAGAATTAAAGCTGGCCGATACCACGCTGTATGAGGAAACTCGTAAAGACGAGCTGTTAACTCTACTCGATGAGCAGGCTTCCTTACAGCAGCAACAAGCCGAGCTTGAGGAGCAGATGCTGATGGCCATGACCGAACTTGAGCAGTATGAACCGTAAGATTAGCGTGATAAAGTGGTGGGGCTCTCTGGCTATAAAATCAATAAACTTGGCTTGATGGACGGTGAAATAGTCATTAACAGCCCTTATATATAACCCTAAGAGCTGGTTTTTTAGATTAAAACGCTTAAAAGGATAATAATAATGGCAGAAAAAAGTTTTTATGACGTTTTAGGGGTCAGTAAAGATGCCTCAGAAAACGATATTAAAAAGGCTTACCGTAAGTTGGTGCGTAAATACCATCCCGATGTTAGCAAAGCCAAAGATGCGGATGAAAAAATCGCAGAAATTAACAATGCTTATGAGACCTTACGTGACCCTGAGAAGCGGGCACAGTATGATGCGATGCAGGCCAATCCTTTCGCAGGAGCGGGTGGTTTCGGAGGCTCAGGTGGCTTTGGCGGTGCAGGCGGAAAAGGGGGCTTTAGATGGGAAGATATCAAAGATCAGTTTGGCGAAGGGGCCCCATTTGGCAGTGGCAGCTTCCGCTTTGATGACATCTTCTCAGCCTTCGGCGCCGGCAGAGGCGGGGCTAAGTCCTCTCGTCAATCGGCGCAATCTGGCTTTGAGGGCTATGACCATTTTGGTGATGCGTTTCAACAAGCAGGGCCTACCCCTGGTCAAGATCAACATGCAGAGATTAGCGTCAGTTTAGACTCCGTCTATAAGGGCGATGACTACAGTATTAAATTAAATGTGCCTACCCGTCAGCCAGACGGGACCGTAAGTCATGAACAAAAAACCCTGAAGATTAAAATCCCTAAAGGCATCACCGAAGGCAAGCAAATTCGCCTAAGTGGTCAAGGCGCAGCCAGCTATGCAGGGGGTAAAAATGGGGATTTGTTCTTAAAGGTAATGATTCAGCATGATGACAATATTCGCTTAGAAGGCACAGATGTCTATCAAACGGTCAATATTACTCCTTGGGAAGCGGCGCTAGGGGAGAAGATTAATGTCAGCACCCCAGCCGGGACTTTTGGGGTTAACATTCCTAAAAATAGTAAGTCAGGGAGTCACTTAAGGGTTAAGGGCAAAGGTATCCCAGCCAAGCAAGCAGGAGACTTATACCTTACCTTAAATATTGTTAACCCAGAGGTTAGTACCGAAGCGCAGCAGCAAGCTTATGAGGCCTTAAAGCAAAGCTTCGCTGACATCACGATAAAGCGCTAAAAATATAACTATAAGAGGGACGGTTATCATGAAACATTCTAATGAATTTAACGATATTATCATGACCTTAGATGAGCTCGTTGCCGCTTGTGGTGCCGAGCGTAGCTGGGTAATGGCGTTAATAGAAGAAAATGTCATCGAATATGATGTGCCAGAAACCCAACAATTTACCGGTTATCAGTTGGCGACAGTGCGCCGAGCCTCGCGCTTAAGTCGTGATTTTGATGCCAGTATTCCAGCCATTGGGCTGATTTTAGAGCTGTTAGAGGAAGTCGAGCAGCTGCGTCAGTTTAAGCGTCAGCAGCAAGCCTCAATGCAGTCTGTGCATACCATTGAGGTCGAAATAAAGTCGCAGTAATGAAATTTATGGTTTGGCTAAATTGTTACTACTAACTATTTTAGAACGAGATAGATTACCAAAAAAAGAGGCCCCAACAGTGTTGGGGCCTCTTTTTTAATGTTAATTATCTTATTAGGTTTGTTTAGCGCTTAAGCGGTTTTGCTTTTCATAACGGGGTCAGCGGCTGCAGTGAATAGCACGTCGGTTGACGAGTTAAGCGCTGTTTCTGCCGAGTCTTGGACCACACCGATGATAAAGCCAATGGCCACAACTTGCATTGCAATATCATTAGGGATGTTAAATAAGCTACAAGCCAGTGGGATAAGTAGCAAAGATCCCCCGGCCACCCCTGAAGCACCCGTAGCAGCGATGGTAGCGACCACACTAAGTAATAAAGCCGAACCAAAATCGACTGGAATACCCAAAGTATGGGCAGCAGCTAAAGTTAATACGTTAATGGTGATGGCAGCACCCGCCATATTAATCGTCGCCCCCAGAGGTAGGGTCACTGAATAAGTGTCTTCATGTAAGCCCAACTTTTTGGCTAAGTTCATGTTGACCGGAATGTTCGCCGCTGATGAGCGGGTAAAGAACGCAGTAATCCCTGACTCACGCAAGCAAGTAAATACCAGAGGATACGGGTTTTTACGGATACTAAAGGCCACAATAATAGGGTTAACGACTAAGGCAATGAACAGCATGGAGCCCAGCAGGACCGCCAGTAGACGGCCATAGCTTGCTAAGGCTTCAAAGCCTGTTTCAGCAATGGTATTGGCCACTAAGCCTAAGATACCGATAGGGGCAAAGGCAATAACGAAGCGTACCACATTAGAGATGGCCTCTGATAAGTCAGCAACCATAGTACGGGTGGTGGCAGAAGCTTTACGTAGCGCAAAACCAATTATTAGCGCCCAAGCCAAAATACCCATATAGTTGGCACTGGCGATGGCATTAACTGGGTTGTCTACTAAGTTCATAAGTAGCGTGGTCAACACTTCTTTTAACCCTGAAGGAGGGGTTTGATCAGCAACCGCTTCAATGGTGTTTAGGCCAATAAGCTCGGTTGGGAAGGCGAAACTTGCTACCACAGCGGTTAAGGCGGCCAAGAAAGTGCCGAAGATGTACATGATCAACACAGGTTTCACATGAACTTGGCTTTGACCTTGGTGCTGACTGACTGCCGCCATGACCAAGATGAATACCAAAATAGGCGCCACAGCCTTTAGCGCACCCACAAATAAGGTACCAAGTAAGCCTAACGCGATACCCACTGAAGGCAATAACCAACCTATTAAGATACCAATTACTAGCCCAATAATAATTAGAGGCACCAAGCCGATGCGCTGGTACATGTCAATAAGGGCTCTCATAAGCTCTCCAAATAAATGCTAACTCAAATAAATCAGCACGAAAATAAAAAAAATAAAAGCATACCGGGCACAAGCCTAGCGCCCATGCCTAAATATCTTTAGGGTATATGATTTGATTGAGAAATAGAGTTTTAAGAGCCATTGACAGTAAAATTATAGTAAACGTTGCTCCGCTAAGCTCTATCACATAATCAGATTATGCCCTGATTATACAAAACTTGAACTGGTCTGCAACAGATAACTATAAATTGCTTTTAATAATAAGCACAAAAAAACCAGCTAATGGCCGCTAACGCTCTAAGGCTATACAGAAAATAGAGTCAGCAATATCAGGATTAAGCAATAAGAGGATTAAGCAATAAGAGGATTAAGTAATAGCAGCATTCACTAACAGAGAGTTAATTAATAGGATAGTAGATAAGCTCAAAGCCTAAGTCGCGATAGGCTCGGTATTTATCACGGCCTTGTTGCTTACTGACTTTATCAGGAGTGATGATTTCCAAGACCCGCTCAGGCAACGTCCCATTTTTGGATAAAGCAAGGGCAGTCGGAGCCAGATTTAGAACCACGCCATCGAAATTTGGGGGAAATGAAGAGAGGAGGGTTACAGGGGCAGAAAGTTTTTCTGCAGTGACTTGATTATCAGTAATAAGAGCATGTGGAATAAAGCTGGTGGCATCAAAAGACCATAATTGCTCGTCTAATGCCTGAAGTCGATCCGTTTGATCGTCAACGATGACTAAGCTGTGTTCGCTTTTATTCAACACGGTCTGGGTCAATCGACACACAAAGTTCAGCACCGCCTCAGCATCAACGGCTGAGGCGGTGCTTACTGCGGTGGCGTCTTGTTGCATATAACGCTCACCGAGGACATAAAAACTAATTTGCATAAGTAGCTTTTATACGTCTAGCAGTCAGATTACTGCTGAGACATATTTTTTAGGTACTGCATGAATAAAGGAACAGGACGGCCTGTTGCGCCTTTTTCTTTACCTGAGTTCCAAGCAGTGCCTGCGATGTCTAAGTGAGCCCATGCTTGACCCTCTTCGATGAAGCGAGACAAGAAGCAAGCTGCCGTTACTGCACCAGCGGCGCGGCCACCAATGTTTTGGATATCGGCAATAGGAGAGTCCAACTGGCTTTGATATTCATCATCAAGAGGCATGTGCCAGATTAGGTCACCTGATTGATCACTGGCGTTTTCTAGTTCAAATAATACGTCTTCATCGTTACTGAATACCGCTGAACGCACATGGCCTAAGGCAATCACACAAGCGCCTGTTAAAGTCGCCACATCGATGATGGCACGTGGGTTATAACGCTGAACGTAGCATAGTGTATCGGCTAGAACCAAACGTCCTTCGGCATCGGTATTTAGAATTTCAACGCTCTTACCGTTCATCGCTTTTACGATATCACCTGGGCGAGTTGCTTCCCCTGAAGGCATATTCTCAGCACAAGCTAAGGCGCCCACTACGTTAATAGGCAGACGCGCTTCACATAAAGCTTTCATAGTACCTAATACAGAAGCTGAACCGCCCATGTCGAATTTCATCTCATCCATCGCCGCACCTGGCTTGATTGAGATACCGCCTGAGTCAAAGGTTACGCCTTTACCCACTAATACGATAGGAGCGTCAAAGGCTTCTTCTACCGATTCAACATCGGCTTGTGATTTTTTAGCTTTGGCAGCTTTTTTCGGCAACTTGTCGGCCACAGCCTTGATATTGTTGGCTAAGGTATCTGCAAAGCTGTTTGAGCTGGTAGTGGTAATGGCTTGGTTTTGGCCTTGGTACTCAAGGATAACCAATTGACCCTCACGTACAGAGCCGCGAGACACTGACAAGAAGCAGTTCATGCCCAGCTCTTCCATTTCGCTTTCGCCCAATACCGTCACCTTCAATAGGTCAGGATAGGCTTTGGCCAGCGCTTTGGCTTGGTCTGCCATATAGACTGGGAAGCAAATGTTACCTGGCTCATTGGCCACATCACGGGCCAAAGATTGACCACTGTGAACCGCTGCCACATAGTCAATAGTCGCTTGCTCAACGCTGGCTGAAACCAAAGTGACTTCAGAAAGTTTAGGCTCAGTGGTTTCAGACTTATATTTGTCAAAACGGTAGCTGGCGTTTAGTAATTCTAAGGCCAGTTGCTGTAGGCTTTCATCAGATAGATCATCTCCGATAGCCACGGCTAAGTTGGTCACGCGCTTCTGAGTATTCTTATAAAGCGCAGTCGCAATCTTTTGGATAGAAGCTGAGTTAATTTTCTCAGGTTTGCCCACGCCCACTAATAAAAGTTGTAACGGTGCTTTTTTGGCATCAGCTGTCAGAGCAAAGTCTGCTACCGTTTCACCCAGCTTACCACTGAAGTCAGAAACAGCTATTAAATCTTCGATACGTTGCTGATAAGCTTCTAAGCCTTTGAAGTTGCCTATTAGGTTGGCTTCGTCATCTACCAACACGGCCAAACAATGGCTTTGGATATCTTTGTTAGCGGGCGCCTTTTTTAGTAGTTTTTTTGAGGCCAGCTTTGGTAAAGTTTTAGATACTGAAAGAGTTAAGCTCATAATCATTCCTATGTGTTATGTGATGAGTTTGTTTTTATAGTGTGTTTTGACAGTGACTCAGGGCTTTAGAAAATGCTTTGGGTAAGCAGCTTTAGCCATAACCCTAAGCATTACTGTTGTTTTAATTTTAGAGTTATTAAGGGCATCAACCCATAATGGTTAATGAGGATAGCTGTTTGTCTGGCTCACGATGATATAGGCACTGAGCCTATCGCATAGTCTAACATATTGGCCTAGATTATGGGCAGATAGAGGACTATTGCCCCTCTAAAAACGTCAGAACCATGCTAGGATAGATAGACCTTATGCGCCTGACTTTATGGGTTTTAGTTACCCTCTAAAGTCCACTGATAAATTAACGTCATTTTTTTATATTGAGTCTGGATTTATTGTTGATCTAGCCTAGATTTGAGCCTAGCCATTATAGCGACTATCCCCATTATGGGTGTTAAGATTATAATAGAGCTTGGTTGTCAGTGTTTTATTGCCAAACGATACTCTGTGACCCATTGATGTATGTGCTTTGTTAATGAAGCCCAATATATTTCCTAATTTCTAGCATAATCCTTTATGATTTGCTGAAATAATGGCGGTCATAATAGCTCCCTTTAGCTATGGCTGTCTTATTTATAGCTGTATACGGGGTTAAACCGTTGTTTCATTCCTCTAATCTAATTTGAGTTTGCCTGTGATTTTACGCCGATACATGACCCGACAAGTTGCCTCAACGACCGCCTTGGTGTTGGGGTTTTTGGTGGTATTACTACTGGGCGGAAGAATGATCCGCTACTTTGGTATTGCCGCTGAAGGGCGCCTTGATGTGGGTTTGTTGTTTGCCATTATTGGCTATAACCTGCCTTACTTCTTAGAGCTGGTCTTGCCTCTGTCCTTTTTTATCGGGTTGATGTTGGTATTTGGTCGACTGTATGTGGACCAAGAAATGGCCGTGTTGAATGGCAGTGGCATCTCACGAGGTCATTTGGCCCGATTAATGATTCCCTTCATTTTATTATTGTTTGTTTTAGAGGCAGGCTTGTCTTTATACGGCAAACCTTGGGGAGTTAGAAATTCTGACAATATCTGGCAGCAGCAGTCATTAAGCAGTGCTTTTGATTTGATTCGTCCCCAGTCTTTTATTAGCAGTAACGACTACCACCTATACGTGGGGAGCATGAACGAAGATCGCACCGAGTTGCAAGATGTGATACTGGTGCAAACCGGAAGTCAAAGTGAGGGGGCAAAATCTAACCCGCCTAGTGTTAGCGAAACCGCTGTCGATGAGACACAGGGTGCCCAGGCCGAGGCGCCTACTTTATCTCCTAAAGCAGATAAAACCATCACTGAATTGACTAAGCCGGTTGCCTCAGCAGCTTCAAAAGAAGCGAATGATCCCAGTAAAGCTGAGCGGGATGTGATTGTGTTGGCAAAACGAGCGGTACAAGTCGTGGGAAGTGATCAAGCGGATACCACCCAACTAGATCTATTCCAAGGCCGACGTTATGAAGTGGGGGCGGACAGCTTGGTGTATAACCAAGTGAGTTTTGAGCGTTACCGCATCAGTATCAACCAACCGCCAAGAGACATTATTACCGATGATAATGTCACCACTCAAAGCTTACCGGTATTGTGGCAAGCTGCTACCGGTCAAGCAGCGCCAGTCATTGACCTAAACGCAGCGTCAACAGACAAAGCGCCAGTGACCACTCAAAAGCCTGATCAGCAACAAATCCTAGCGGCTCAAGCAGAGCTTGGCTATCGATTATCTTTGCCTTGGTTGATTATTTTGGCACCGATGTTGGCGGTTCCTCTAGCTCAAGTTAGGCCTAGACAGGGGCGTTGGTTAAGGCTGCTACCGGCAATTATTATCTATGCTAGCTGTGCCTTGGTTATTATTTCGCTGAAAAACTCAGTAACTAAAGGCTCTGTCTCTGTTTGGAGTTATCCTTTGGCTATTATCAGTTTTATGGTGTTGGCACTCTATCTTAACTGGGCGAGTCGAATTCATCACAGGGTACGTTTCAGACTCGGTCAACACAAGTTGGCTACTAATTCTAATAATACTTTTGATAATGGAGGCCGATCATGAATCCTATGAAGTCTGGCGACTCCAAAACCTTAACTGGCGTAAACTCCGGCAAGATTATCTCGCGCTATGTCAAAAAAAATGCCCTATTTGCCATGTTATTTGCGGTGATAGGGTTGTGGGCACTGCAGATTATCTTTGCCTATTTGGCAGAATTAGAAGACATCTCGGACAGCTATACCTACTTTGAGGCTTTGACCTATATTTTTTATAAATCGCCCTATTTTTTAGAGCAGTTTACCCCCACGGGCGCCTTATTAGGGGCTGTGGTTGGCTTGGGCTTATTGGCCAATAACTCTGAGCTTATTGTGATGAGGGCGGCCGGATTAAGCATTAATCGTATTGTCAGCTGGGTGTTACAGCCCGCGTTCATATTCGTCATATTGGCGCTGGCAATTAACCAATATGTCTTGCCTGAGTCTAATTTAAAAGCGAACCAAATTCGCAAGCCTGATACCGCTTTACTTGCTTCGGTCAATGGCTACTGGACCTTACAAAATGCCCCTGCTGTCGGTGAAAAGGCGCAGCAAGAAGGTATGGGTCACAATATCATCTATATCGACTATGCAGATGCCAATGGCAATATCGGTAAAGTAAAGCGCTGGCATATGGATGAAAATAATAATTTAACGGCGGTATCTAAAGCGTCGGGCGGCATCTATCTGCCTAAGGCCAATGAGCAAACTCAAGCCAGCTTGCAAGATCTGACCAAAGCAGAAAAAGAGCTGATTAACTATCAGTGGAAGTTAGAAGATGTTACCACTTTAAAACTGGCAGAACGAGCGGCCATTACCCAATCTGAAGAGATTGAACCCACAAAAGACGCATCTGAGGCAGAGAGCAGTACCGAATCGAGCCAGGCAGTTTCGAGTAACGTCAGACAGTCACAGGAAATCGTGTTAAATAATGAGCCTTTGATGTCCAAACAGAATCAAGCCGATGATGTGATTAATCTGCCGATATCGCCCAGCTCAGTGTATTTATTGACCCGTCGCGCTGAAGATTTGTCCCTGACTCAATTGTATGACCATAAGCGTTTTAATGCTTCGCAAGGCACCCGCTCATTAGAGCATGAAGTGGCTTTTTGGCAAAAACTGCTATCGCCGTTTGCTATTTTATCGCTAGTGATTGTGGCCTGTTCTTTTGTATTCGGCTCACTGCGCACGCATAGCTTGGGCCTGCGTATTGTGGTGGCTTTAATCTTTGGTTTGCTGTTTAGCTATATCCAAGATTTAACCAGCTTTGTGGCCTTAGCCACTGGGGCATCACCGTTATTGATGGTATTGTTGCCCATCATTGGCAGCGCGGCCTTGGGCTTTTATTTGATTAAACGTCAGGGTTAAATTCAGGGCTAATACCAATTCCACAAAATAATATACAATATAATCAACTCAAAAACATAATAGAATCATATGCCGAAAAAGACCCCTAGAAATCATAAACTCACAGACCACGATTTTCTGCAATTATCTAAAACAGAAGGCAAGGCCAGAGCGCGAATCAGACTACTCATGATGCATCAACTGAGTCAAGGTCATCCTATAGCGACCGTAGCAGAGAACTTTGGCTACAATCCTAGAAGCGTCTATACCATAAGAAGGAAATACTGGTTGCATGGTATCACTAGTGTCTATGACGCAGCTGGCAGAGGCAGAAAGAGTCTTTTAGCAGAAAAA
>NZ_FUGE01000051.1 GCF_900162825.1 Psychrobacter piechaudii | reverse complement strand
GTCTATCGTTTAAATCTATCACGAACTAATTTTATCTATAAATAATTAGCTTGCGTCCATATCGATTAGTATTAATGCTAACATATTTCGGCAAATTTCATTTCTCGTAAATATTTTCTGATGATCATTTATCCGACGCTATGCTAAATAATAATTCTAATCTACCAAATAAAAACTTTGATGACTTTGATCACAACAATTTGTGGCATCCTTACGCAAGTCTACCGCCATCATATCCCAATTTAGTTATCGACAAAGCTGACGGTGTCTATCTGTACAGCAAATCTGGTGACGCACTCATCGACGGCATGTCATCTTGGTGGGCAGCTACCCACGGCTATAATCATCCCAAATTAAATGCCGCTGTCACAGCTCAGCTGTCTAATATGGCCCATGTTATGTTTGGTGGCTTAACCCACCAGCCTGCTATTGATTTGGGCAAAAAACTGCTTTCTATTGTTCCCAAAGGTTTGGATGCGATCTTCTATGCTGATAGCGGCAGTATTGCTGTTGAAGTCGCTTTAAAGATAGCGCTACAGTACCAATTGTCACAAAACAAGCCCAATCGCAATCAAATAGCGACTACCCGTTCTGGCTATTATGGCGATACTTGGCATGCTATGAGCATCTGTGATCCTGTGACTGGTATGCACAGTATTTATGGCAAGCAGCTGCCAGTACAGTTATTTGTTGATAAGCCTAATACTGGCTATGACAGCCCGTTAACAGCTAACATCAAGGATAATTTGTGTGCATTTTTTGAACAAAAACAGCATAAGATGGCTGCTTTTATTATTGAGCCTGTGGTACAAGGTGCTGGTGGTATGCGTTTCTATAACCCCGAATATCTCAAGGTTTTACGGAAATTATGCGACAAATATGATGTTTTATTAATCATCGATGAAATAGCCACAGGATTTGGTCGTACCGGTAAGATGTTTGCCTGCCAGCATGCCGATATATCACCAGATATTATGACTTTGGGTAAAGCCTTAACTGGAGGTTATATGACCTTCGCTGCCACGTTATGCCAACGCTATGTGGCTGATAGTATTGCTAATAGCGAGTATGCAGCCCTAATGCATGGCCCTACTTTTATGGGTAATCCCCTAGCCTGCTCTGTGGCGTTGGCTTCACTAGAGCTTATTATCGACGGTGATTACGCCAAACGTGCCCGTCATATTGAGTCCCAATTAAAGTCGTATTTACAGCCGTTAAATGAGTATAAACAGATAGCTGAAGTACGAGTCTTGGGTGCTATTGGGGTGATTGAGCTAAATGAGACGGTGGATATGCCACGTTTTCAGCAATTATTGATAAAACACAAAGTATGGATCAGACCCTTTGGCAAGCTGGTATATATGATGCCGCCTATTATTATGGAGGATGCTGAATTGGCGCTACTTTGTGAGCGATTTACCGCAGTTTTAGAGGAGTATTGGGCGTGAGTGTGTTTTTTATCAGTGGCATAGATACCGATATCGGTAAAACCTATGCTACCGCTATTTTAGCTCAAGCTTTGTTACAACAAACACAGCAAGCCAGCTCTAATAATGTAGCGAATAGCGATTCAAAATCAGTCATTACCCAAAAACTGGTACAGACAGGCTGTGAGGATATTGCCGAAGATATCATTACTCACAGAGCTATGATGGGAATACCACTCCAAGAGGTGGATTATCAAGGCCTAACCTGTCCTTATGTGTTCAAAAAACCCGCCTCACCCCATCTATCTTCAGCACTAGAGGATCGATTAATTGAGCCAGAAGTAATTACCCAAGCCACGGAACAGCTGACCGATAGCTATGATATTGTGCTACTTGAGGGTGCTGGTGGACTGATGGTGCCACTCACTGAGTCTCTGCTTACTATTGATTATATTGCTAGCCAACACTACCCACTGATATTAGTGACCTCTGGACGTTTAGGTAGTATCAGCCACACTTTATTAAGCCTTGAAGCACTGGCTAAGCGTGAGATACCTTTACATGCCGTTATCTATAATCAGTGGCAGCCTAACAAGTATCTTGCCTCAGCATATGAGCCTGACAGTGATATTATTGATGATACTCAAACTTACTTACAGTCTTATCTAAAGCAACACCATCCACAAACTTATTGGATAAACTTAGCGTATGTCTCAGACTCAACAAATGACAGTCTAAACGTATCACCATCAATGACTAAGTATGCGGCCAGACTAATCGCTGAGATAGCCGATACTCAACAGCTAAAATAATACTTAAATGACCTGCTCTGAATTTACGAACACTCATATACTCGATACAAGTATTTAGGATAATACACCATGACTCAGCTACTAAAGCCTAATAATAATTCCAGTTGCTTAAAAGCACCTTCTAAGCTGTTGGCTATATTGACTGCCTGTCTGCTTGCCAGCGCTTGTGCCACGCCTTCCATGTCTGCAAATAGTTCGACTGACTCTACAATCAGACCTGATGGCAGCTCAAGCTCCAACAATAACGCTTCTGCTACCACCCAAAACTCAGCTTCCCAAAGCAAAGAAGCTCAAATCTTGCAGCAAGCTGAACAGATCCAGAATTACTTAGCTACCGATAACTATAAAGCGTTGACAGCTTTCATTCACCCGACAAAGGGTGTACGCTTTAGCATGTACGCTTATGTACATAAAGACAGCGACAAGGTATTTAGCCGAGAGCAATTCACCACCTATTTACAACAATCTCGAATTAAATTTACTTGGGGTGCCAAAGACGGTAGCGGTGAATTGCACATTACCACCCTACCCGATTTTCTAAACAACTGGGTAGCCGCTGAACAATATGAGGTTAAGAATACCACCTTTAACAAGTTTCAAGGCTCAGGTAATAGTTTAAATAATCTCAAAGTGGCTTATCCTGGCGCTGACTTTGTTGAGTTTTATCATTCTGGCAAGAATCCTGAGTATCAAGGAATAGACTGGCGAGCCATGCGCTTAGTATTTGATGAGTATCAGGGCAAATACTATTTGGTAGCCATCGTTAATGATCAATGGACCGTTTAGAGCAGTAATACCGCTAAAGCTACGCTAGTATCAAACGATAGAAAAAAATAAGCAGAAAGAATAATGAGTGTATTTTTTATAACAGGTGTCGATAGCCACATCGGCAAAACTTATGCGACCGGTTATCTTGCCAAACATTTATTAGAAAATGGGGTTAATGTCATAACCCAAAAGTTAATTGAAACAGGCTGTAAAGGTAACATAGCTGAAGACATCATCACTCACAGACATATCATGCAAATACCCCTGCAGTATGTTGATCATCAATATGTTAGCTGTCCGTTTGTGTTTAGGGCCGCTGCTCCGCCCTATATGGCCGCTTCCTTAGAAAATATACCTTTATATCCCGCTCGGATAACTGTAGCCACTCAACAGCTAAGATTACAGTATGAAATGGTATTGTTAGAGACGTCAGGTGGGATTATGACCCCTTTGACAGAGTCGTTACTGACCATAGATTACATAGCGGAGCAAGGGCATCCAGTGGTACTGGTGACCTCAGCGACATTAGAAAGTATTAACCATACGCTGCTCGCGCTACAAGCTATTGCTCAACGAGGGTTGACTTTGCACGCTGTGATTTATAACCAATATCAACATTCAGCGGCGACAGTGGATACGGATGAATTAACTCCGGATCAGGTGCTACAGAATGAACAGCTGTATAAAGAGTCGTTTGATACTCATCGCGTAAGGAACACTCTTTTAAAAAACACGAGACTATACCTGCAACAGTACCTAAAACAGCATCACCCTGATACTTTTTGGGTAGAACTGCCTTATATCTCCTTTAGCAGTCAAATATCTCATTATCTAAAACCTGAGGTGGAGAAGAAAAACGTTATTAGTCATCCTGCCTACAGTATAGAAAAATATGCTCAAGAGATTGCTGATAATACCTTGTATGCAGAGTCTTTATATAAAAAGATTGCCAAAAGATAATAGCTAAAACTGTACAGGAGATTGAGCTTTAGGAACTAGGTTCTTTGAAGTGGGTTTTGTTTAAAAAAATCAACCAGTAGCTGATAGATATTAGGATAGGCATCATTCAGATCCTGCGGTCTTTCAAAAAACACCTCACTCAACACAGCTAAGAACTCTGCAGGATTTGTGGCGCCATAACGATCAATGCCAGGTTTAGGGTTGTTTTGAAAATCTGCAAACCCCTGTTCCATTATTTGGGTCCACTCGGTAGGATCCATGCCAGATTGCATGGGTGGAAATCCATTAGCACGGCCATTTAACATATCGAGCTTATGCACGAACTCATGGATCACCACATTTTGTCCATCTAGATCGCCTGAATCTTTTACCTCTCGCCAAGATAAAATAACGGGGCCTCGTAACCAAGCCTCACCGCTTCGATGCTGGGTGCCCTCGTGTACAATTCCCATCTCATCTATGGTAGTGCTTTTGGCATGGTAGCTGCTCGGATAAACGATAACTGATGACCAGCCTTTATACCACTCAAGACCAAGATTTAATATTGGCAGGCAGGCTTGTAGCGCAATTGACTGCTTCATAGCATCAGTCACCACAAAGTCCTGCGCGCCTTTAATAGACTTGTCATGCAAAAATAACGTAGCCAAATCAAACAACCGCTCTAATTCAGATTCAGTTAGTCTATTTAATATGGCAATATCTTGAGCAACCGCTTGCCACTGAGAATGACTATAACCGCTTTTATCTATAATACGCTGCTCGTTCCAGTCTTTTATTTTATCGAACATAAACTAAATCCTTTTATGGTAATGCCCTTTAACCCACAACCAAACGCATAAGCTGAGTACTGACATAACCGCCGATAGTACCCACAGCATAGCCTAAGATACCCAAGAACACCCCAACAGGTGCTAATGACGGGTGGAAAGCGGTGGCCACAATCGGAGCCGAAGAAGCACCACCCGTATTGGCGTTAGAGCCCACCGCTAAGAAAAAGAACGGCGCACGAATTAGTCTGGCCACAATAAACACAATCATTACATGGATGCACATCCACAACAAGCCGATTAGCAGTAGTCGCCACTGAGACACCAAGCCGTTTAAGTTAATTTGCATACCAATGGCGGCGATAAGAATAAAGATAAATACCGTCCCCATCTTTGAGGCACCAATATGATCTAAGCGGCGTACTTTGGTGAAAGAAAAGCCCACACCAATTAAAGTAATGATAACTACCATCCAGAAGAAGGAGCTGGCAAAGCTATATTGTACTGCCCAAGTATAAGGCGAGAAAAAGTTAGCAATCTCTCCGCCCAAAAAGTGTGCCAAACCCACCATGGCAAAGCACAGTCCAAACATAACCATTAAGTCATTAAGACTGCCAGGACGGGCGTTATCACGCTCATAACTCTCTACCGCGGCCACCACTCTTTCAATACTGCCAGTGTCTGCCCGCAAGAACTTATCAATCTTATCACTATGCTTAGCCATAACTAAGATAGCCAACAACCATAATGACGCATTGGTGGTGTCGACCAAAATCATCATACCAAATAAGTCATCACTAACCCCAAACAGCTCCTTCATTGCAGCTTGGTTGGCGGCGCCGCCGATCCAGCTGCCGGCTACTGCAGAGAAGCCGCGCCATAAGGTGTCATCAGTAAACATCTCAGGGGATATCCATTTGGCGATACCTAAACTTATAGGACCACTAATGATAATGGCTATACTGGCTGCAAAAAACATGGCGACAGCTTTCCAGCCCAGTCCTAAAATCTTAGGGACATCCATTGATAAAGTCATTAGCAGTAAGCTGGCGGGTAATAAGTAAGTGGCGGTAAAGCCATAAATTTGAGTGCCAATGCCTTCTGCAAACACCCCTAAGCTATTTAAAGTCGCCGGAATAAAACAACACAGCACGATACCTGGTAATACGGCATAAAACCTACGCCAAAATCTACCTGGTAATCCTTGGGTATAAAATACCAGTCCGATAATGGCCATGATAATGCCAAAAGCTAAAGGAAGGCTATCAATAGCCAAGTTCTGAAAAGATAAGTTCGATAAGTCTGGCATCTGCTGACTCCAGCATGGCTATAGAGTGAATAAATAGTAAGCTAAAAAGCGGTCAGTATAATAAAGCGTTATATCACCTGCAACACAATACTATACTTGGTTACTATGAAATGATTATTTGCAGCCCTAATTAATATCTTACTGTAAGTGTCAAAATATCATCCATTATGAGTAAGGATCCTTAAGGGTGGCAACCTTTATGAACTACCCAGGTTATAAAACAGGTACACACAGTAATGAATGGGTCAGATAATTGGCTTAAAATGAGCAAAAAATTTGCTAACTGCTTTTTTATTAGGAATAATGGCAGGGCAATCCGTAAGGCGGGTAATCTCTTTAAACAATGAATTGTTTATCGGTCTAAACAGGATTTAAATTCTAAGATCTTCGACTAGCTAAAGGAAAGTATAATGAAAATAGCCGTCAGCGATGGCATCGACTATGCACTTAACTGTAATTATAGACTAACTGAAGTTGAGGCAACTGATTTTACTAATATCGCCGCCATTGTAGTGACCATGGAAGATCTGCCTAAAGCGCATGCAGAAATTGAAGACTTAGGTTTCTCAATTCCTGTTTTTGTGGCTATTAAATATGGAGATAGCGTTCCTGATGAGTGGCTGCCTCATGTTTATGGGGTCCTAGAGCTAGCTGATGATCAAAAATATTATAATGGTCAGTTGGTGAATGCTGCAGCCGCCCATTACATCGAGACTTTAGACCCGCCATTTTTCCAAGCGCTGCGTGAATACACCGATTATGGTAATGCCGCATTTGATTGCCCAGGACATCAGGGCGGTCAGTTCTTCCGTCGCCACCCTTCTGGTCGTCGTTTTTTCTTATATTTTGGCGAGAATTTATTTCGCTCTGACTCGTGTAATGCTGATGTGGGCCTAGGCGACCTTTTAATTCATGAAGGCCCCGCTTATAAGGCTCAGGCACATGCAGCTAAAGTGTTTAATGCCGACAAAACTTACTTTGTGCTAAATGGCACCTCTTCTTCAAACAAAATTGCCATTGGGGCTCTAGTGGCCCATGATGACTTGGTATTATTTGACCGAAATAACCATAAGTCGGTGTATCAAGGTGCGCTATCTATGAGCGGGGGTACAGCGGTTTATTTGGAGACTGAACGTAATGCCTATGGGTTAATTGGCGGGATAGCATCACACTGCTTTGATGAAGCTGAGATACGTGATCGTATTCGTGAGGTGGCTCCTGAACGTGCTGATGCCAAACGTCCGTTCCGTCTGGCAGTAATTCAGCTCGGCACTTACGACGGTACTATTTATAACGCGCGTCAAGTGGTCGATAAAATAGGCCACTTATGTGACTATATTTTATTTGATAGTGCTTGGGTGGGCTATGAGCAGTTTATCCCTATGATGCGTGATTGCTCTCCTCTGCTACTTCATCTAACGCCAGATGACCCAGGTATCTTAGTAACTCAGTCAGTGCATAAGCAGCAAGCAGGCTTCTCGCAAGCGTCACAAATCCACAAAAAAGACAATCACATCAGTGGGCAAGCTCGTTATGTGAATCACAAACGTTTTAATAACGCGTTTATGATGCATGTGTCGACCAGTCCATTTTATCCATTGTTTGCTTCACTTGATGTCAACGCTAAGATGCATGAAGGCAAAGCCGGTCAGCGCATGTGGCATGAATGTATCATCGGAGGTATTGAAGCCCGTAAGATGCTGCTTGATACTTGCACCTTAATTAAACCTTTTGTACCGCCCACCATTGATGGTAAGCTTTGGCAGGACTACGATACTGAGCAAATCGCTAATGACATTCGCTTCTTTGAATTTAAAGCAGGCGAGCGCTGGCATGACTTTGAGCAGTATAAAGATAAGCAGTACTTTATTGACCCTTGTAAGCTGTTATTAACCACGCCAGGGATCAATATGGAAACCGGTGAGTATGAGGAAACCGGAGTACCAGCCCCATTACTGGCCCATTACCTACGTGAAAGCTCAGTAATTCCAGAGAAGGCAGACTTAAACTCTATTCTATTCTTACTGACCCCAGCCGAGACGTTAGCGAAGTTCCAGCACCTTGTGGCCCGTATTGTACGCTTTGAGGCTCACATTAAGGCCAATAGCTTGGTTAGTGAAGTACTGCCTTCGTTGGCAAAATCCTATCCTCAGTATCGCAAGCTGGGTATTAATGAGCTGTGTCAGCGCTTGCATGACTTTTATGCCAAATATAAATTAAACCAGCTGCAGCAACAGATGTTCAAAAGACAGCATCGCCCTAAGTTTGCGATGCGAGCTTTTGATGCCCATAACGCATTTGTCCGTAATGATATTGAACTGGTGCCTTTATCCCATATTAAGGGCCGTATTGCTATGGAGGGTGCATTACCCTACCCGCCTGGCGTGTACTGTATCGTTCCTGGCGAAGTTTGGGGCGGCGCCGTCCTCGACTACTTCTTAGCACTAGAAGAAGGTGTGAACTCGCTTCCAGGCTTTGAGCCAGAAGTACAAGGCGTATACTGGGAGTATGATGCCAATGGGCGTAAACGTGCGTGGGCCTACGTGTTAAAAGATGAGTCTATACCCAGTTTAGAGTCACAATTTAAAATCCACGAAGCGTCTAAAGATTTAGACGCTGAGTTGGATACCGACATGTTTTTAAATAAGCAAGAAGCCCTGACCCCTTTTGGTCATATTTAAATTTTCAACTTGTGAGTAATAAATGAAATTAGTATCAAAAATTTCTTGTCTAGGCTTAACAGCAATGGCTTTGTCTTTAACCGGTTGTGCTACACAGCAAGTTCTTGAATCCTCCTCTCAAGGCAAAGTGTCTACCATGAGTAGCAGTCAAAGCAAAAATAAAGCAGACGATAAAAATAAAAAGGACTCTGCGACTATTCAGCAGCAGAAGAAAACTTATTTCTTTTCGTCTAATGAGATTAAAGACATCAGCTCAGCCTTTAAGGCAGGCAGCTGCGATTTAAGCAATCTAAGCCGTCAAAGCCAAAAGTATGGTTTGGAAGATACTTGGGTTAACTTGTATGACAGAACCCCAAAACCATTATCTGAGCTTAACAAGCAAGAAAAGTGCTTTTTGGCACAGAGCAATGAGTTGTATGCTTACAGCGATGAGTTTTATGACGAGTCGTCAGAAAGCCTAAATGAAACTTGGTATAAGGGTAATATCCCCAATAATGCAAAAGTCGCCACCCTGCGTTATTTGACTCCCGTTGCGCTAATTCCAAAGTGTGACCCTGACCTAGGTCGTCCTATAATCATTGATTATGAAAAAGATGAACAAGGTAAAGTGATACGTACCATCTTGGTGAATGAAGACTTTGACTTTAGTTGTGTCAACTAGGGTTTACACTGATTTTTAGAATTAACACGTTAAGAGAAGCAACCTGAGGGTTGCTTTTTTTATACGCCAAATTAATTAAAAATAGAATTAAATTTATGGTTTACATCGAAGTTCTAGTGTACTAGAATACTGATACAAGCAGAAAGTTACAATAGCTTTTAATGCTTGCCACCTTTAATCAACCCGCTAGCAATGACCCATAACCCTATGACTAATAATACTAAAGACGCCTATCAAAGCCTAGTACAGCATCTTACTGAGCTAACCGATAGCCAAGAAGTGGATGCCATATTGGCAGCCTTACTAACCGATAAAGAGCTACAAGATATAGCCAACCGAGTGCGAATCTTCGACCTATTACAGCAAGGGATCACTCAGCGCGCTATTTCTCAGCAGCTTGGAGTGGGCATTGCTACTGTGTCTCGGGGCGCCAAAGCCTTGCAACAACAAGAAGAGGCGATTAATAAGTTATTACAAGTACATCGTAGATAAGGACATAGTCCTACTTCTTTGAGCCTTTTGCCTTACCTTTTTAATCCTCATTTTTTGCCATTGGAATTTATTTATGAGTCAAGAACCTGGTTACCCCTCACCAAAAATGATAGATATCCCCAGTAAGCCCATACGTATTAAGCTAACCGAAGATATTGATTTTTTTGAATTATTTAAGCGTATAGAATCAGAGTTTGAAACCTGCTATTTGCTTGAGTCTTTAGGGGCTGAAGGCCATATGTCACGTCATCATGCCATTGGCTTTTCACCAGTAATGACCATTGTCGCCACCAGTCGTACCACGTTATCAATCAACGATAATTTAACTGGAGAGGTTCGCGATTATAAGACAGACAATCCTTATCAGTTATTACGGGAAATCACTCCTCAGCATGTATTGGCACGCGATCAAACAGGCGGGCTGGTTGGCTATTTGGGTTATGACAGTGTTAACTTCTTTGAGCGCAGCTTAAACGCCAAATCCAGTGAGCACTTTGAGGCATTCAAATTTGGGGTTTATTTGGATGGCCTTACCTTAGATAAGATGACTGGCGAGATCTTCTATTTTTATTATCCTACCGAGCAGCAACAAAACCGCATCGATAAGGTCAAATCTCTACTACAAGCGGCGGTACCAGAATATAGCAGTCCGTCAGTGGAATTTATAGGCGATGGCATGAGTAAGGAGCAGCATGCCCAAGCAGTTATGCGCGTTAAAGAAGACATCATTGCTGGCCGCATATTCCAATGTGAGGTAGGTTTTAAATCCAAATACAAAATCAGTGGCGATCACATCCCTATTTATCAAAAGTTGAGGGAGGTTAATCCTTCTCCACACATGTACTTTATGAAATTTGGGACTCAGCGCATTATTGGGGCCTCTCCTGAACTGTTATTCCGTTTACGCCAAGGAGAGATGGAGACCTATCCGCTGGCAGGAACCGCCAAACGAGGTAAAGATGAAACTGAGGACCGTCAATTGGCTCGTGCCCTACTCAATGATGCCAAAGAGATTGCTGAGCACAATATGCTTGTTGATTTGCATAGGAATGATATCGGCCGTGTCGCCCGTTTTGGGACCGTAAAAGTAAGAAGTTTAATGGATATCAAACGCTACTCACATGTACAGCACATCTCATCCGAGATTGTGGGTGTGTTGCACCCTGATGAGGATATGTTTAGCGCTTTGGCGAGTAACTTTCCGGCAGGCACGTTGTCTGGTGCCCCAAAGATTGAAGCCATCAAGATTATTAATGAGCTGGAGCCAGACGGTCGCGGCGCTTATGGTGGTGCTTTAGGATCATTTAACTTTAATGGCGACTGTATTTTTGCGATTCCAATTCGCAGTCTATTTATTAATGGTGAAGAGGCTTATGCCCAAACTTGTGGCGGTAATGTCTGTGATTCAAACCCTGAAGATGAATATCTGGAGATTCAGCGCAAACTGTCGGCCATGAAAGTGGTATTAGACAGCTTTATTAACGCCTAATCACAGCAAGCCACCCCTATCACAATATTATTCAAGGTCTGTCATGAACGTTTTAATTATAGATAACTACGACTCTTTCACCTTCAACTTATATCAATATGTGGGAGAAATCCTACAAACCGAGCTTAGCCAAGAGCACAGTAACAGCAAGGTCACTGTTAAACGAAATAATGAAATCAGCTTAGAGCAAATTAAGCAGCAAGGTTATGACCGCATTATCATCTCCCCTGGTCCAGGCTCTCCTGATGATCCGGCTTATTTTGGAGTATGTGCGGAAGTGATAAAGGATCTGGGTCCAACAACCCCTCTATTAGGCGTGTGCTTAGGCATGCAAGGTATTGCTCATGTATTTGGTGGCGATGTGGTGCGTGCTGGCATGCCGATGCATGGGAAGACCTCCCCCATTCGTCATGATGAGCAAGGCGTCTATCAAGGCTTGCCTCAAGATATTGAAATCATGCGCTATCACTCGTTAATGGTAAAGGCAGACACTTTACCTGAGTGCCTCACAGTAACCTCTGTGGTATCCAATGAAGCATATGCTGGTCAAGATTTAATGGTTGGGGTTAAAAACGGCGAAGAGATTATGGGTATTCGCCACACTCAGTATCCCATTCAAGGGGTGCAGTTCCACCCTGAATCATTTGCTACCGAAGGGGCTAAGCGCTTGCTTTCAAACTTCTTATTACAGGTATAAGAAACTTGCTGTAGTCAAAAAGCCTAGGTTTTTGCGAGAGATGGCTATCAATAAGACAAGTGTTTACTAAAAATTGTTTTTATAGCAACCAACCTTTAGTTATAATTAGTCAACAAATGTGCATAGTTAAACTAATAGACTAGACTAAGGTATATAACACTAATGATCAGCTTATTTGATATGTTCAAAATCGGCATAGGCCCTTCTAGCTCCCACACCATGGGACCTATGGTTGCTGCTGGCAAGTTTATAGATGAATTACAGCAGCAATACTCTTTTTCTGATATTGAGCGAGTTCAAATTGATCTGTATGGCTCATTGGCATCTACTGGTAAAGGACATGCTACTGATACCGCTTGTATTTTAGGTCTATTAGGGTTTAAAGCAGATAATATTGATACCAACAAGGTGAATGAATATCTTGCCCCAGTGCTTAATGAGCAGTTATTAAACTTTGCCGGTAAACACATTATCTCTTTTAACTATGACACGGATATCGTTTGGCATCCTCAGACTACCTTGCCCCATCACCCTAATGGGTTAAGCTTTAGCGCTTATAGTAACGGTAGCATCGCTATTGCAAAAACCTACTACTCTATTGGGGGTGGCTTTGTGGCCACTCAAGACGAATTCGAGCAGCCCCTGATGGATGAATCATCCGACACTCATGCCGCTGACAGTGTAGCCATCACCAGTGATAGCAATGTCCCCTATCCTTTTAGCAATGGTAACGAGCTATTGGCTCAATGCCAAAAACACAGCTTGAGCATCAGTGACGTCATGATGGCCAATGAACTGTCTTTGCGAGATGAGGAGACCATCCATCAGTACTTAGATGAAGTCTGGGAGGTGATGCAGCAGTGTGTGAAAAATGGCTGTAAAGGTGAAGGTATCTTACCGGGCGGATTAAAAGTCAAACGCCGCGCCAAAGACATGTATCGTCAACTATTAGATGAATTAGAAAGTCCCCAAAAAAGCAGTGATAAGCTGATGGCCATGGACTGGGTAGATTTATTTGCTTTAGCCGTCAATGAAGAAAATGCCAATGGCGGGCGTGTGGTGACTGCCCCTACCAATGGAGCGGCCGGCATTATTCCTGCCGTATTACATTACTACCGTGATTTTGTGCCAAATTATAATCAGCAAGGGGTTCGTGAGTTCTTATTAACAGCGGCGGCTATTGGTACTATTATTAAGCAAAATGCTTCTATCTCTGGCGCTGAAGTGGGTTGTCAGGGAGAGGTTGGCTCTGCTTGCTCTATGGCAGCGGCAGGTCTTGCTCATGTCATGGGTCTTAGCCCTGCGCAATGTACCAATGCAGCAGAGATTGGTATTGAGCACAACTTAGGACTAACCTGCGACCCTATCGGCGGGCTGGTACAAGTGCCTTGTATTGAGCGTAATGCTATGGGTGCAGTAAAGGCGATTAATGCGGCTCGGTTGGCCAGCCGTGGCGATGGCGAGCATCATGTGTCTCTTGATAAAGCCATCGCTACCATGAAAGCCACTGGCGCGGATATGATGGACAAATATAAAGAAACGGCCATGGGCGGGCTAGCCGTCCATGCTTATAATCCTGATCAGCATCCTGACGGTAGCCGTATTGAAGTGGTCGAGATTGGTGTAGGCTATCCGCAGTGCTAGATTAGCGACCCATTTCATTATAAATTTGCCTGAGCGCATTCTCAAAATCTTCTTGCGACATAGCGCCAGGTATCGCATAAGTATCATTCATCACAAAATAAGGGACACCGCGTACCCCTAAGTGCATGGCCTCATCTTGATCAGCAACCACCTCGTCTTTAAATGTATTGCTATCAAGAAGATCTGCCACATCTACATCCAATCCAACGTCTTTAGCAATGTCAGCGAGCACCTCGCGATTTGCCAGCTCTTTTTGATCAATGAAATAGGCTTTGTAAATGGCTTTTTTTAGTTTATCAGCAAGCTCAGGTGCATTTTTCTGGACATACTTGGTCAAGCGGTGTGCATCTAGTGTATTGGTAAATAAAGTATCAGCATAGTTAAAGCCTATCCCTTCTTCTGTTGCCAGTTGTGATATTTTTTGCAGTTGTTCGCTAGCTTGCTCATGGCTAATGCCGTATTTTTGGGCAAAGCGTTCTACAGTTGGGCCACTAGAAGTTAGCGGTGCATTAGGATCTAGTTGAAATGCTTTTAATTCAATCTCAATATTATCGGTAAGCTCGCTTTGTGACTGAAGTTTGGCAATAGCTTTGTCTAACCTTACCTCACCGATATAACAGTAAGGGCAAGCATAATCTGACCAATAGGTAATTTTCATATTTATTCTCTTTATTTCTATAAAAGGTATCGTTAAAGATACTGTCAAAGATAGTCGCGTAGAACACAGATTAAAGACTATCAAATTAGTCTGATATCTTGTTTAGTCTGAGACCCATTTCATCAAATTTCAAGGTTAACTAAACATAAAAAAGACCAACCCCAAATAGGGTTGGTCTTTTTTTATTAATTGACTACTTGAGTCATTAATTAGCCATTATTGCTACGGCGTGCTGGACGGCCTTCGCCTGAACGAGCTGGGCCACTGCGACGTTGTCCTGCTGGCTTAGCAGCAGCTGCGCCTGGCTTACCACCACCGCCGAAGCGACGACCTGAAGGCTTACCACTTGGACGACCTGCGCCGTTACCACGTCTTTCGCCACTGGCATTGTCAGCAGACTTACCACGGTAGCCACCGCCACCATTAGCGCCACGACGGTTACCCGCACCTGGACCACCACGGCGATTGCCGCCACGACCACGTTTAGCGCCAGTACCTACCGCTAAATCTTTGGTGTTTTTCTTAGGCTCCATGCCTTCGATTTCTTCCACTGACATAGTACGCTTCAAATAACGGTTAATGGCGTCAAGCTGTGGGCGGTCATCAATGCTACAAATGTTGATAGCAATACCGGTACGGCCGGCACGACCACTACGGCCGATGCGATGCACGTAATCTTCAGTTTGGCGTGGAAGATCATAGTTAAATACGTGAGTGATACCACTTACGTCAATACCACGAGCAGCTACGTCAGTCGCTACTAAGATAGTGATTTTGCCCGCTTTAACATCATTAATGATGCGAGTACGCTTGGCTTGTGGTAAGTCACCATGTAGGAAGCTGGCTTTGTGACCTTGCTCTTTAAGGCTCTTAGCTAGAGTCTCACAGCTACGTTTAGTGGCCGCAAAGATAATCGCTTGGTTCACGTCTTTTTGGGTCAATAAATGATCCAAAATACGGTTTTTGTGATTGAAGTCATCAGCGTAATATACTGACTCATCAATGTGCTTAGTCTCAGCTTTAATCGCAATGCGTTCAGGGTTGTTGGTGAAGCTGGCAGCAATTTTACCGACTGGGCCATCCCAAGTTGCAGAACACATAATGGTTTGACGGCTCTTAGGCGCGGCTTGCATTACTTTTTCGATGTCATCAGCGAAACCCATGTCTAACATACGATCTGCTTCATCAAGAATGAGGATGTCTAATTCAGATAAATCAATACGACCTGAGTTCATATGGTCAATAAAGCGACCTGGTGTAGCGATAATAACCTGTACACCTTTGTTAAGGGCACGGATCTGACCACCGTAAGGGGCGCCGCCCACTAAAGGTACGCTGAAGATATTGCGAGTTTTTGAGCTATATTGACGAACGCTATCACTTACTTGGTTAGCAAGTTCACGTGTTGGTGTCAAAATTACAGTATGCACAACTTTATTGGTTGCTTTATCACGAATGATTTTATCAAGCATTGGCAATACGAATGCAGCAGTTTTTCCACTACCTGTTTGCGCAGACAATAATAAATCACGACCGGCTAATGCTGGTGGGATTGATTGTGCTTGAATAGGAGTTGGATGCTCATAGCCACTTGAAGATAACGCAGAAAGAAGTTCAGGCGCTAAATCAAGGTCAACAAAGGTAACTTGATCTTCAACGTCTACATTGGTATTTGGGTGGGTCTTGTCGTTTAAATCTTGGGTAGTTACGATACCGTCTACTTCGTTTGCGGCATTGTCTAAAAGAGCGTCTAAATTTGACATAAATGTGTGTCCATTAAGTTACTGCCACTATCAAATCGGCCAATGCTGAGGGCCAGTAGTAAACAGTTAAAGTTTTTTAGGTACAACACAGATAAGCGTAATTTAAGAAGTACATCCTATGTACAAGTTAAAAACGTATTTTGATGGTTGTTACCGGTGAATCGTTAGCGTCAATATCTTCTAATAATTTATTAGAGAGGTTATTGGAAAGGCTAACAGCAAAATCATCGGCAACAATTATAAAAGGTGTCTTCTCCAGACGACAATTGCGGGCGATGTTATCAATCAGCAAGCGCGTAGTATAGCACAACCAATTTAAATAGGTAGGTTATTTTAAAATTAATTAAAATATCTACCTATCCAATTGAAAATGAAAGCATTTTACCTAGTTAAGTGGCTTCAGCTCTAATTCTACTGCTCTTTTAACCGCGGGTCTGGCAGCGATTTGTTTTGCCCACCGTTGTACGTTGTTATAGCTTGAAGCGTCTAAGAACTCTGCTCCATTCTCATAGAGTTCGTCTAGTACAAGCTGACCATACCAAGCCCAAATGATCATATCGGCAATGGTGTAACGCTCTTCCCCATCGCCAATCATATACTCTGAGTTGGCCAAGTGCTTATCTAATACATCCAGCTGACGCTTGGTTTCCATTGTAAATCTGTCGATAGGATACTGCATTGGGTAAGGGGCATAACTAAAGAAATGACCGAAGCCGCCACCGACGTAAGGCGCACTACCCATTTGCCACATTACCCAGCTTAAACATGACGCACGTTTATGAGCATTGTCTGTGGCTAGTGGAATGAACTTAGCAAATTTCTCAGCTAAGTACATCATGATTGCTCCTGACTCAAAGATGTGCACAGGCCCTTCTTTATCAGAGTAATCCACCAAGGCAGGAATTTTAGAGTTGGGGTTAATGGTCACAAACTCTGAGCCAAACTGATCGCCTTCCATAATATCAATCTTGAAAGCATCGTATTTTGCGCCTTCAACTCCCAGTTCAGCCAACTCTTCTAACAGAATATTAATCTTTACGCCATTAGGAGTGTTTAATGAGTATAGCTGTAGCGGGTTATCGCCTTTAGGTAGCTTTTGTTTATGTCGAGCACCCGCGGTAGGTTTATTGGTACCAGCAAACTTGCCACCATTACCCTCTACTGGCTGCCATACTTTGGGTGGGGTGTAATCGTTGTTATTAGTGCTGTCTTTATTGATATTGTCTTGTGTCATAGTAAGTCCATTAGGTTTATTTATTAATTAGTTAGTTAAATCGTTTTTATCTCACGATCTTTATTTGGCTTAGTTATTATTAATATCATTATACTCTGTACACGACAAAAATGATCAAAGAATA
>NZ_FUGE01000169.1 GCF_900162825.1 Psychrobacter piechaudii | reverse complement strand
TGAACAGCAAAATACGCCACACTAAACAGCTTTCTTTGCGTAAGCATAACTACGGAGTTGCCTTATATCCACCCCCTGAAGTGGGTGGTTTTACGGCAACGCTGGATAAAACGATGTGCAAGCCGTCAAAGTTTGTCTCGACTTGGGTCGCTGATGAGTCATATAAGGTTAAATTGGTATGTTGTTTATTGAAGAAACTTCGCCACCCCCATTTTATCAACAGCAAATTATTGATGAAAAACGTACTCAGCTTGATAAGTGGTTCATTGGCAATCGCTCACAAGCTTATTATTTAAAACGTTTTTCTGAATTTGATTCACAAGGCTATTTATCGGCTAAGTGGAACTGGGCTGCTTTTTTTGCCACTTTTGGTTGGCTGTTATATCGTAAGCGCTATTTGGATTGTATTGTTTATACTGTGGCAGGCTGGTCCTTTATTCAGTTGAATGTGGTCATTGCCTTAGTGGCTATTGAATATGCTTTCATGTCTTTTGTGCCAGATGCCTATCAAATGTTCACCCGCATTGCGATCGCCGCTGTTATCTGGTTGTTTTGGTCAATTATGGTAGGCAGATGGGCCGATGCTTATTATTATCGCATGGCACGGCGTGAGATAGCCGATGTCTTAGCTGATTATCCAAGAGAGCCGGAACAGCAAAAAGCGCACTTAAATAAGGAGGGGGGAACCAGTCTAGTGGGACTTGGATTCGCTTTTGGTATTTTTATATTTTTATTGTTTGTCATTCAAAATCGCTTTCTGCCGTTATATGCTCAGCCCAAGGAGCATGGCATAATTCAAGATACCTTTATGCAGACCCGCATAGCAACCGGAGAGATTGAGCAACAATTCCAGTCTCAAGGCAAATGCCCTATTGACTACAAGCCCAGTGAGGTGGGAGAGAACCTAGATTTTGAGGTAGTAGAGCAAACGCCAGCTTTGGGTAATAAGCCCAGTAGCTGTGTGCTGATTGCTACCATACAAAACGTTCCTTTCCCCAATCGTAATTTAAATGGACAAAACTACATTATGTATCGTCCTTCTGAGCAGAAGCAGGAAAGATGGCAGTGCATTACCTCATTAAATGAGAAGAGGAAGCCTCCAATTTGTTCTAGTAGCTAATAGTTAGTAATAGATAATAGTATCTAAACTAAGACTTCTTAGAGAGCCCCACCGCGGTTTCAATCTCTTCTAAGTCAAGCTTCTTACCCTCACTGTGATCGGAATCAAATAGACTTTCAAGCTCCATCATTGAGGCCTTTACTGACTCAATAAGCTTAGCCTCATCTTCGTAGATGGCTTGTTGCTGTTCTAGTAGCTGATCATCGTAGTCACGGAAGGCGGTAATGGTTTCCCGTGCTTTTTCTGGGGAGATGCCCAATAACTCTAACGACTCGCGCGACATATCAAGGGATGACAGATAAGTTTCACGCCAGATATGAGTTATGCCTATTTCGCGTAAACGATAATAGTGAGCTCGATTTCGAGCTCGCACCAAGACTTTTAGATGCGGATAGTGGTTATGTAGATAGCGTGCGGTGGCAATTGAACGCTCCACATCATCAATAGCAATGATAAATATTCGGGCTTTTTCTATCCCTGCAGTTCTTAATATCTGCGGGTTTTGGGGGTTGCCATAATAGACTTGGTTACCAAATTTACGCACGAAATCGACCTGGTTGGCAGAGTTTTCAATGGCGGTAAATTCGATATTATACATGCGTAGCACTCGGCCAATAATCTGACCGACACGGCCAAAGCCTGCAATAATAACTGGGTGTTCATGGTCAGGAATACTATCGTACTCTCGGTCCGGTTGTCTTTTTGCAAACCTAGGCTCACCAAACTTCTCAAGCAGCATAAACCCAATAGGGGTTAGGGCCATAGAGATGGTCACAATTAGGGTAAGCAGATTCGCATGCTCAGGTCTCAGTACGTTTTGGTTGGCAGCAGTACTAAACAACACAAAAGCAAACTCACCCCCTTGGGCCAAGGTCACCCCCAGACGAATACTGGTTGGTAAACGGTTGCCTAGCAGGCGAGCAATAACAGTGACTACCCCAAATTTGATAATCATTAACACAATGGCTGCCCCAATAATAAAGGCGGGATGTGCCAAGATAAGCTTAACGTCAGTTAACATACCCACTGACATAAAGAACAGACCTAAAAGTAGGCCTTTGAAAGGCTCAATACTGGCTTCAAGCTCATGGCGATACTCAGAGTCGGCCAATAATACCCCAGTTAAGAATGCTCCAAGGGCCATAGACAGACCGATTTGGCCCATCAATATAGACACCCCCATCACAATAAATAAGGCCACAGCGGTAATGAGTTCATTGGCACCACTTAGGGCTACAAACTTAAAGAAGGGGCGTACCACATAGCGGCTAACTAGGAATAATCCCCCAAATACTGCCACTACTTTACCAAAATAAATTAAGTCATAAGTCTGTTCGCGGACCCCAGATAAAAAGGGAATGGCTGCCAGCAGTGGAATGACTGCAATGTCTTGAAACAGCAAGATGGTAAAAGCTTCACGGCCATGGGTGCTGGACAGCTCCTCTTTTTCAGTCAGCACTTGCAACACAAAAGCGGTAGAGGATAAAGCCAAACCGAAGCCAACAATAAAGGCAGTATCTAGTTGGAGAGGGGTAAATTGAAAAATAAGGGCCATCAATAACAGGCCGGTAACCCCAACTTGTAGACCGCCAAAAACAAAAATAGAATGGCGTAGCGCCCATAGCCTCGAGGGTTGAAGCTCAAGACCAATAACGAAAAGTAGCATCACCACGCCGAACTCAGAGAAATGCATCAAGCTTTCAGCATCGCCGGCCACATCAAAGACACTTGGGCCAAGCAATAACCCAGTAATCAAGTAACCCAAAACCGTAGAGATGTGAAGTCGTTTACCCAGTGGGACTAATAATAATGCCGCCCCTAAGAATATAGTGGCTTGAAGCATTAAGCTAGGTTGAACGAGGGAGGCTGCAAACATTAGCGGTCCTTTTTAGTGGTGCTATTTTTCATATATTAATATGTTGTAAGGAGTTAGGAGGTAACCTGAGCCTTAAGCTACTAAGCCCATAATTAATAGCTATAAGACTATCATCGCTTTTTATAGACTTTCCAAACCCCATTATCAGCCAAAGGATTGCTATAAGCATCATTGCGCCGTTTGCGCGGCTTTTGACGGCTATCCACAATCTTAAAATCAGGCAGGGCGTGAATGATTAGACCAGTACGATAAAATCTAATACGTTCAGGGTCTAGTAATTCACCTTTATCATTTTTACAAAAAACATAAGCCCGAAGATCGATAAATTCTCTATGAACTACCAAACGGGCGGTTTCATCGTTTGCAAAGACTTTTTCTAGACGCAAACACTCAGCTTCAGTAAACTCCCCACACTTGTCGATTAAAGCCCCAACGGAGCCAAAGTTTTTAGACTCTTTGGCTCGAGTTTTAGTTAAATGTAGCCGCTGTACATGATAAATAAACTGCGGTATTTCCAAGCTGGCAGGTAAGGGTAGGTTATCAGGCGGTAAATAAGCGGCTGGGTAAAAACTTAAGGCACGGTCAATTAAAGGTTGCCAACGTTTATGATAAGCGGCTACCTCGTCTCTATTACCTTGATATATAGGCATATCTCTGACTTGTCGCAGGATATCTGGGGGAAATTGATCTGCTCGAAAAGCAGCAATGTCTGCTTGTAAAGTAGAAAGTAACTCTTTGGCCAGCGACTTACCCTCCTTTGATAAAGGATCTTGGATAATATCTTCTGGAGCGACAAATGGGGCAGATCGTCTTGACATAATTGCTATAGGTTCATTATTAAGAGAGTTAAAACCATGTTATCATAACTGGGCAATCTAACTGCACTACTATAAGCTGTGCGCTCTATTATTTTAGCCACACTCTTTAGTGTAGAAAGCAGTCGATATTTTTCTTTAAAGCCCTTATATAACCCATGGCTTTGATAAAGAGTAGTTGATCTTTTTGACAAACTGGAAATTATTTTAAGTATTAACTTGTAATAACTCAACTTTAATTTCATTGGCTAAGCTGCTATTAATAATAGTTTTATTAAGCTTAGACCGTGACAGATTGCTAAAAACCGTGGTTATCCAACCTCCAATTTAATTAATTGACTATAAAGTACTTTGAATTCATTCTCAATTATTAACGCCTTGTAAAACCAAGTGAGATAAAAAATGTCCATAAAACCTGTCGTTGCCTTAATAGGTCGCCCTAATGTGGGTAAATCGACAATATTTAACCAAATGACCAAAACGCGTCAGGCACTAGTCGCTGACTTGTCCGGTCTGACCCGTGACAGACAGTATGGTGATGCTACCTATAACAACAAATCCTTTGTTGTTATTGATACTGGCGGTATTGGTGAAGCTGATGATGGTCGTGGTGGTATTGACGACTATATGTCTGCCCAATCCCATACTGCCATCCATGAAGCTGATATTATTGTATTCGTGGTGGATGCCCGTGCCGGTATGATTGGCGCAGATGCTGAAATCGGAAAAATGCTACACACCCTAGGCAAGCCTGTGTATCTGGTAGCCAATAAAATTGATGGGGTACACGATGCCGCTCCCGCTGAGTTCTATGCTCTAGGCTTGGGAGAGCCATATCCAATGACCGCCAGTCATGGTCGTGGTATTGCCAACTTATTAGATGACCTTACTGAAGATATGCCTGAGGATGTCGAGGAAGAGCAGCAAGATGGTTTAAAGCTTGCCATTATTGGTCGTCCTAATGTGGGTAAATCTACCTTAGTAAACCGTATGCTAGGCGAAGATAGGGTAGTGGTATATGACATGCCTGGCACCACACGCGACAGTATTTATATCCCTTATGAGCGTAACGGCAAGAGCTATGTCCTTATCGACACAGCAGGTGTCCGTCGCCGTGGCCGTATCGATGAAAAAGTAGAAAAGTTCTCGGTTATTAAAACCTTGCAAGCGATTAAAGACTCTAATGTGGTGGTGGCGGTTATTGATGCGCAAGAAGGCATTGTTGACCAAGATTTACATATGCTAGGCTATGCGCTTGACGCAGGCCGCGCTATCGTGGTGGCAATTAATAAATGGGATGGTCTGTCTGAGGATCAAAAAAACTTGATTCGCTTCGAGCTTGATCGCCGCTTTAGCTTTATTCCTTATGTCAAAGTGCATTTCATTTCGGCGCTACATGGCACCAACGTAGGCAACTTATATCCCTCGATTCATAAAGCTTATGAGTCTTCGATGTTCAAAGTCTCTACTAGCCGTTTGACTCAGATTCTAGAAGATGCGGTAGCTGCCAATCCGCCTCCTATGTCAGGGGGACGCCGCATCAAGTTACGTTATGCTCACTTAGGTGGCCATAATCCACCGATTATTGTGATCCATGGTAATCAGACCGGTTCGTTACCAAAGAGCTATCAACGCTATTTGGAAAACGAATTCCGCAAAGTATTTAAGTTAGAAGGAACCCCATTAAGGGTTGAATTTAAGCTCAACACCAACCCTTATGCTGGCAAGAAAACCACTTCTTCCAAAAAGCAAAGACCTGGAGTATCAGAGGCCCGTCAGAAACGCCGTGATATGAAGTACAAAAAAGGGTCGCATAAGCGCTAGTTGCTAATTTAACCTGAGTTCGGGATAAGAGCTTGCCTAAATCATTGAAACAGCTTAGTTTTTTGCAGCTTGTCCATAAGCCGACACGTTTTTGAGTGTCGGCTTAAAGGGAA
>NZ_FUGE01000080.1 GCF_900162825.1 Psychrobacter piechaudii | reverse complement strand
ATGCAGGTTGTCAGCTTGAGATCGTAAATGAGAGTTACACTACCCAGACCTGCTCGTACTGCCTTAAAATAAGTGACAGTAGCTTGAGGGTAGAGCAGGTTTGCGAATAAGAGGATGGGCTTGTGCTGAGTGTGGCACATGGCATGATAGAGATATCAATGCCGCTAAGAACATCCTCGCGGTCGGGCTTGACCGTCTAGCTGTAGGAATCCCCTCGGTTTAGCGAGGGGAGGAAGTCAAGGATAGAATGTTATTGGTTACTGCTGATCGATAGTACTTAGCTATTACAGCGTGTCACGCATAAAGGCAATCATTTTGTCCCAGCTTTCAGTGGCTGCAGCTTCGTTATAACCTAAGTCCACGCCATTATCCGCAGCACGTTTGTCAGCATTTGGATTGGTAAAGCCGTGCTTAGCATTGTCATAGACATCCACAGTGTAATCGACGCCGGCATTGTCCATTTCTTGTTTGAAGCTCTCAACATCCTCCATTGAAACCATACTGTCATCACGACCATGAGCTACCAAAACTTTAGCATTGAATTTGCCCTTTTCAGCCGGCTGCTTCGGAGATAGATTACCGTGGAAGGTGGCGACAGCTTTAAGAGGCATGCCTTCACGGGCCATATCTAAACCAATTTTACCGCCAAAGCAATAGCCAGCTATCCCCAAACGATTGCCATCAACGGGAAGCTGGTCGGCAAAGTCATCTAATATCGCACGGCAACGACCCATTAATTTATCTTGGTCATTTAGCATTTGCGTCATCCACTCATTGGCTTGGGCCGCATCTGTGGTCAGCTTGCCTTCACCATAGACATCCATGGCAATAGCAGCAAATCCAGCTTCAGCTAAGCGTTCAGTGACTTTACGGGGGTGCTCAACCACGCCCCACCATTCTGGGGCAACTAAGATGCCTGGCACTGAGTTTTCATCACTGGCATTCTCTGGAAGCGCAATATAGCTGATTAGCTCCATGCCATAGTCAGCAGTGGTTTTGATTTCGTATGTTTTAATAGTCATCGGTTATGTCCTTATTGATTTATGGATTCGTTTTTTTTATAGAATAAGCTTTATAAAAGCCGGCTCATGATCGTTTATGGCCGTTTATAGTTATTCATAGCCCTTTATAATGAGGGCTTTGGATTTCACTTCTAATAACATAACAAAGATACCCGCCAGTTTCGATTTAAGAAATGTGAACAGGCTTTACAGCTTGCTGTCGGTTTGTGTTGATTCCCAGAGCCTAATCTATTAGTCTGCTGTCTATTGCTTAGGTAGCGGCCTCAGAGATAGCTTGAGGCAAAGGAATTAGTTAACAAGAAAATAGCTAAGTTACAGGTTAAATGACAAATCGAGGAATTATTGTGGGTGATGAGCAGTTAAGAGCAAATTTCTGGGAAAAATATCCCCTAGAGCAGCTGACGACAGCGGAATGGGAGGCTTTGTGTGATGGCTGTGGCGGCTGTTGTCTGGAGAAATTTTTGGATGATCCTGACTCGCCTTATGAAGTGGAATACACGGATGTGGCGTGTAAGCTGCTCGATTGTAGCACGGGCTATTGCTCAAACTATGAGAATCGTCAGCAGTTTGTGCCTGAATGTGTGTCTTTAACCGCGGATAAATTACCAGACATGATGTGGCTGCCGAGCAACTGTGCCTATAAAAGGATATATTTGGGCGAAGGCTTACCTGACTGGCACCTATTATTGACCCAAGATATTGAGCTGACCCAACAAGGAATGCGTGAGGCAGGGGTGGGTGTGGCAGGGCGCTGTATTAGTGAGAGGCAGGTCAGTGAAGAGGAGCTTGAGGAGCGTATTGTGCGCTGGATACAGGCGTAGGCTCTAAGCTAAATACCAAAAAAAGGAGCGCTAAGGCTCCTTTTTTGTTTTTTTACTATATTAACTACTGATTAATTAATAATAGTGACTAGTTTACAAACTCAGGGTAAGCTTCTTGGCCACATTCTGATAAATCTGCGCCTTCATACTCTTCTTCTTCAGAGATACGTAATCCCACCACAGCTTTTAAGATACCCCAAACGATTAAGCTTGCACTAAATACCCAAACAAAGATAACGGCTGCACCGCCAAGCTGACCTAAGAAAGTGGCATCTGCATTGGTGACCGGTACGATTAATACCCCAAATAGACCGACCACACCATGCACAGAGATAGCACCGACAGGATCGTCAATTTTCATTTTATCTAAAGCTAAGATTGAGCACACTACCAAGACACCAGCGGTTAAACCAAATAAAGTGGCTTGCACCGGAGTAGGGGTTAATGGCTCTGCAGTAATGGCCACAAGACCAGCCAAGGCCCCGTTTAATAGCATGGTTAAATCCGCTTTGCCAAAGATAATACGGGCAAGCAGTAGAGCACCGATAGCACCGCCTGCTGCTGAAGCATTGGTATTTAAGAACACCATAGCCACTGAGTTGGCACTGTTAATATCGCCCAGCTTCAGCACCGAACCGCCGTTGAAGCCAAACCAACCCATCCATAGGATAAAGGTACCCAGAGTGGCTAGAGGCAGGTTGGCACCAGGGATGGCGCGAATTTCACCATTTTTACCATATTTACCTTTACGAGCCCCGAGTAATAACACGCCGGCCAACGCCGCTGACGCACCAGCCATATGTACAATGCCAGAGCCTGCAAAGTCGCTAAAGTTAAGCTCACCAATGAAGGGTACGGGATTACCGCCCCAAGTCCAGCTACCTTCCATAGGATAAATAAAGCCGGTCATCACTACCGCAAAGGCGAAGAATACCCACAGCTTCATGCGTTCCGCTACCGCCCCAGAAACAATAGACATACAGGTGGCGACGAATACCACTTGGAAGAAAAAGTCAGAGGCTTGTGAATAAACCGCATCGCCATCGAAACCATTGGTGGCTGAAGCGGCCAAAGCATCTTTCACAAGGGTTTCGCCCCCAGAGATACCGCTTAAGAAGAAGCCGCCGTCATACATGAAGTGGTAGCCACACATCAAATACATGGTACAAGCGATGGCAAATAGGCCAACGTTTTTGGTTAAAATTTCAGTGGTGTTTTTGGCACGAACCAAGCCTGCTTCTAACATGGCAAAGCCAGCCGCCATCCACATGACTAAGGCGCCGCACATTAAGAAATAGAAAGTGTCGAGAGCGTATTGTAGTTCAAAAATCTGGTTTTGCATGAAGATTCCCCCTTGGAATGCGATCGAGATTGTCAGGATGTCATTTGTCGTGGCGATTTAAGTTCTTGATCTTAAAGGCCAAAATGAGCGCTGTGATCGATAACAGCTTAGATGGCGTCAGGACCTGTTTCACCGGTACGGATACGAATAACTTGCTCTAGAGGGGAGATAAAGATTTTACCATCACCAATTTTGCCTGTGCTTGCAATGCGAGTAATGGCTTCAATGGCAGGCTCTACCATCTCATCCGTTACGGCCACTTCTACTTTAACTTTAGGTAGGAAGTCGACCACATATTCTGCACCGCGATACAATTCAGTATGGCCCTTTTGACGACCAAAACCTTTTACTTCAGTAACTGTAACGCCTTTCACGCCAATTTCAGATAAGGCTTCACGCACATCGTCTAACTTAAAAGGTTTTAATATTGCGGTAATCAATTTCATAGAAGATCCTTATTAATGACTTTGATAATGTTTGGATTTGATTGTTTACAACAAACGGCTTGTTAATACGGCTATTTAGCTATTGTCTTTGATGTCATTGTTTCAAGAATTGTGCCAACCAAAAACGAAGGGGGATGACGTTTTTAGGGCTAATAATGCATCAAAGTAGTGCGTATTAAACTAATAGTGCACCAAATCAGTGTGCACCATATCAAGCAATAACCGAATTATTATAACTAAGTTTAACTATAGAGGGTTAGCCATTGGTTAGTAATTTGTGAAGGGTGTTCTGTGGCGTTACCGAGGTTACTGGGGTTACTCAGGGTTGCAATAACTAGCAAATCATTACAGCCACTGTGGTTATTTAATTGTATTATAAAGGTAGGGGAAGTAATGCCTAAATATAATAATAAATCCCCTCACATCTAAACGATTCATCTAATTGGAGATAGGGTGTTGCCTATTCATTCTGCGAAAGGTGTGGTCAAAAAAGACCACATCTCATGGTTTATCTTTGGCCTTATGGCCAGTGTGACTTTTATCGGTATTCTGTCAGAGTTGGTGCCATCTGGTATCTTGCCTCAAATGATCCAAGGTCTTGGTATTGAAGAGACACAAGTTGGTTTTTTAGTCGGTATTTATGCTTTAGCTTCGGCCATCTTTGCCATTCCTCTTATTAGCATGACCTTGGCTATCAACCGAAAAACTTTATTACTGGTACTACTGGCCGGTTTTGCGCTATCCAATATTGTGGTCGGCCTGACTTCTTCGTATTACCTTATTGTGGCCATGCGTATTCTTGGTGGTTTCTGTGCCGGTATCATGTGGCCAATGATTGCCGCGTATGGTGCCGCTTTGGTGACAGAAGATCTACAAGGCAGGGCCATTACTATTATCATGGCGGGGAATACCTTTGGCGTAAGTCTAGGTCTGCCGTTTATGACTTACATTGGTACTCATCTGGGCTGGAGAACAGAGTTTATCCTGCTAGGGGCGTTGGGCGCAGTCATTGCTTTATTGGCCGCCAAATTCTTGCCAGCAGTACCCGGTGAGAAGTTGACCCAAAGCAACTCCCCAATGGTCATGCTAAAAATCCCACAAGTGTGGAGGGTACTGGTATTAACCTTCTTATCTGTGGTCGCCCACTATAGTACTTATACTTATATTACCTTGTTGGTTGAAACCTTAAGGTTCCAAGGTGGTATTAGCCTAGCGTTATTGATATTTGGTATTGGCTCAGTAATTTCGGTCATTTTATCTGCCCGAATTATTGACGCGCACTTACAAGGGTTAATTGTGGCCATGTTGGTAGCTGGTGCGGTAGCGATGATGCTGTTTGTGGTCTTTGGCGGGGCTAATGGTTGGTCTCACATGGCATTCTTGTTATGGGGTTTGGCGTTTGGTCCCTTAGTGACCATGTGGCAAACTGCGGTTAGTAAGCAGGTAACAGAGGCCAAAGCAGTGGCTACCTCGGTGCAATCGAGTGTGTTTAATTTCTCAATCATGATTGCCACTTGGGTTGCCGGATTAATCCTAGTATACCTGCCACAATTTGGTGCCATGGGTATCGTTTACTTGTCGATACTGTGCTTTATTCCTGCCATCTTGTTATCGCTGTTTGCTAACAGGACTTTGGGGGCTAAATAAGGGGCTTATTAAAAGTAACCTATCCTTAAAAAGCCGGCCAACTTTTTAGTGCTTGATGCTCACACTCCTTTTGAAGCGGTACGTCAGCGGGCTGATGTGTTGGCATCTATCCGAAATGGTGAGTACTTATTCAAAAAGCCAGAGCCTAGCTATGACATTGAGTTGGACTTGTTTAGAAAAACCAAGTAGCCAGCTAATGGATAAGTAACCGGTCAATTAACAAACAACCGATCAATTAATAAATAGCCGGTCAATCAAAAAGAAAAAAGGTGAGCTCAGCTAACTGGGCTCACCTTTTTTAGATTTTAGGTTTGTATTAATTACATTTTTGGATACAGCAGGTAAGGGGTTTGACTGGCTTTGAGCAGTTTACGGGTATTACTGCCATGTAAGAACTCATGCAAGCGTGATTCACCAAAAGCCCCAGTAATTAGAAGGTCTAGCTCATTTTTTTGCTGGTAATACATGAGGGCTGAGGTCACATCATGGCCTTGTATCAACGCTTTTTTGCAGCTAATGCCTGACTGGGTTAAGCGGGCATAAGCTTCGCGTAAGGCTTCTTTGTTACGCTCATTTTCTTCTCCGACCATCACCACATGTAGGTTTAGATTTCTAATCAAAGAAGTACTACACAGCCATTCTAATAGGGCGTGACAGGTGGGGCGGTTATCAAAGCCAAACAGTGCAGTTTTTGGAATTTTAAAGCTCTCATGAGTGACTAAGGCGGGGCAGCGGCTGGCACGTATCAGCTGCGATAAGGTATCTTTACAAGTCACTTGATGTCCAAGGACGACTAACTGCGCGCTTTCATCGACATAGTCCAAGCTTTCAGCGATAGAGGCATGGCGATGCAAGTGGTAAATTTGATGCTTGTAGCGGCCTTGATGCTGCTCACAATAACTTTGTGCCTGCTTTAGCAATAAGCGACCTTGGTCACGCAGTTTGCCATTGCTGTCTTTTTCTTCCAAAGTTAATTGATTGAGGAGGTGAGTGCCATCATCGGCGACTAAGTATCCTGAATAATCCAACGCTTCCTTATGCTGTACGGTAGGGGCTGCGTGCAATAGACCTATGGGAGCCTGTAGGTTTTTGGCCGCCCACATGCTGGCCTCAAGGACAGCCTGTACATGGTTAGGACAATCCAAGCAAGCAATGACGCTATCCGCTCTTAAATTACTCATAAAAATCACTCAAACAGGGAGATATCCCTTCAACGTAAACTAAAAATCCCACTCAAGCAATGCCAGAGTAGGATTAATTGTGCTTGGCTATAAGCTAGACCACAGATTACCTTTAGAGTGCTCTAGTCTAGTAAGCCGATATCACGACGGTCATGAATTGAAAACTTATCAATAATGGTGCGACTCGCGCTGTTTAGACCCACTACTTTAACATCAATTCCTTCGCGTTGAAAACGGATTACTAACTTATCTAGCGTATCTACGGCAGTGACATCCCAGAAGTGAGCTTGGCTCACATCAATAACCACTTGATTTAAGGCTTCTTTGGTATCAAAGCTGTTTAGGAACTGAGTTGTTGAGCTAAAGAAAACCTGGCCTTGAACGTAGTAGTAACGGGTATTATTTTCATCATCCAGCTCGCTTAAGATGCTGAGGAACTGACCAATCTTATTGGCGAAGAATAAGGAGGATAACAGCACACCTGCCAACACACCATAGGCTAAGTTATGGGTAAATACGGTGGTAATAACCGTGGCCAGCATCACCACGTTAAATGACATGGGATGGGTCTTAAACTCACGCAGAGATTCCCAGTTAAAGGTACCGATAGAGACCATAATCATTACCGCTACCAGAGCAGCCATTGGGATTTGGCTTACCCAGTCACTTAAGAACACCACCATGATCAGTAAAACGGCACCCGCGATAAAGGTAGACAGACGAGTACGTCCGCCAGATTTAACGTTAATGACTGACTGACCAATCATCGCACAACCGGCCATACCGCCAAAGAAACCTGAAGCTACGTTGGCAATACCTTGACCACGACACTCGCGGTTTTTGTCACTTGGGGTATCGGTCAAATCATCAACAATGGTAGCAGTCATCATTGACTCTAACAGACCTACTACCGCCAAGGCCATAGAGTAAGGCGCGATGATCAATAAGGTCTCTAGGTTTAGAGGAACGTCAGGCAGTAAGAACATGGGTAGGGTATCTGGCAACTCACCCATATCGCCCACATTACGAATGTCCAAGCCCATATATAAGGCCACTGCGGTTAAGCCGACAATACAGATAAGTGGAGAGGGGATGATTTTACCAATCTTAGGAATCAGCGGAAAGCCGTAGATAATGGCCAAGCCCGCTGCGGTCATGATATAAACTGGCATGCCCACACGATCCATGGCTGGGTTTAGCTCGGGCAGCTGGGCCATAAAAATTAAAATGGCCAGGGCATTCACGAAGCCGATGACCACTGAGCGTGACACAAAGCGCATCAAGTTACCCAGCTTAAATACGCCCATAAAGAACTGGAGTACCCCGCACAGTAAGGTAGCAGCGAGCAGGTATTGCAGACCATGGTCGGCGACTAAAGTCACCATGACCAGAGCCATGGCTCCTGTGGCAGCAGAAATCATACCAGGGCGACCACCGACGAAGCTGATGACTACGGCAATACAAAATGAGGCATATAGCCCCACTTTTGGATCAACGCCGGCGATGATAGAAAATGCAATGGCTTCAGGAATAAGGGCTAAGGCGACCACTAATCCTGAGAGCACGTCACCTCGCACATTGGAAAACCACTCATCTTTTAGCGTATTTAAGGAAGGGAAGGTTAGAGACATAGGTTTTGGCATAGTGTTTGGGTCGATTATTTGTTAAGTTGTATTTTATAGGGATATGGCATGAAAAAACAGGTATAAATGGGGATAGCGCTCAGTCAAACAAGGTGACTGAAATTTAGGGTAGACTATCGGCCATACCGCCCATAAAGTGTATGTAATTTTGCAAAAATACAATCATCAATTATTTACATTACAAAAGTGGTGCTATAGTGGAGAGATATTTATTGATAAATATCAGCATGAGACGGCGCTTCTAAATGGGGTGTGTTTAAGAGGTTAAAAACACACAAAAATAGCCATAGAAAGGCAAGGAAATTCAGTTCATAGAGGCTGGGCTCATGGTAGAATAAACACCCTCTACCCCTAGCAACGATCTAGCTTCCTATTTAAATTTTAACATTAATTTATACTGCGGCGATAACTGCCCACTGCAGTTAATGCAGGTCGAGTCATTAGTGTCAAAAATAAGCAAAAATAAATAGGGGCTACATATCTACAAAAATGGGTGCATCATAGCACAATATAGAAACAAGGACAGACCATGAGTACTGACCCAACCCTAACCGATGCCAATAGATCTTCGGTAGATCACACAGCTTATAAGTCACAAAGCACATCACCTAATAACTCTCAGACCTCATCAAACCTTGATCCTGAACTGACCTCAAGTGTGGGCCAGTATCAGCCCAGTTCCCATTACCAAGGCGCTGCCAAATCTGACAGCCTGCCCTCAGCGCTTATCCAAAAGGGCAGTGGGCTACAGGTGGTCATTGGCATGGGACAGTCGGGCTTGGCGACTGCCAACTATCTAGCAAAGCGCGGTTATAGTGTTGCGGTTACTGATGGCAATGCCGCCCCTAAATTGGCCGATCAATTAAATCCAGCTATTGAAATCCGAGCCTTTGGTGAGATTGATGGCGAGCTGTTATTACAAGCTGAGCGTATTATTATTAGCCCAGGGGTGGCGCTAACCACTCCTGCTGTGGCAAAGGCCAAACAAGCCGGGATTGCTATTGTCAGCGATATCCAACTATTCAAAGAAGCTTGCAGTGCGCCTATTGTTGCCATAACCGGCTCTAACGCCAAAAGTACCGTAACTACCTTATTAGGGCTGATGGCCAAAGAGGCCGGTATCAAAGTCGGCGTTGGTGGTAATATCGGGGTACCCGCGTTAACTCTATTAGAAGATGAGAACTTGGGTGACCAAATGGAGCTAGCTGTTCTAGAGCTATCTAGTTTTCAGTTAGAAACCGTCACTGATCTTGGGGCCAAAGTAGCCACAGTGCTCAATATGTCACCCGATCATTTGGACCGTCATGGGGATATGCTCGGCTACCATCAAGCCAAACACCGTATCTTCCAAGGCGCCCAGTCTATTGTAGTGAACCGTGATGATGCGTTATCCAGACCATTAATTGCTGATAATACGCCCCGACTTAGCATTGGCTCAAATGCCCCGGACTTGGGAGAATATGGGCTGATTACCGAAGGAGATGGCGGTATTTATTTGGCCAAAGGCACCGAAAAGTTAATTGCAGCCGATAAGCTAAAAATAAAAGGCAAACACAACTTAGTGAATGCTTTGGCGGCTCTCGCTTTAGGGGAGCTGGCAGGGATTGATCTGCAGAGTATGCTGCAAACGTTACAAGAGTTTTCAGGACTGCCACACCGCTGTCAATTTGTGGATAATGTGGCAGGTGTAGATTACTTTAACGATTCCAAAGGAACCAATGTTGGGTCAACACTGGCGGCTATCTTAGGCCTTGGGTCTGTTTATAGTAGCCAATCTAATGGTAAAACCAAATTAATGCTGATATTAGGTGGCCAAGGCAAAGGTCAAAACTTCGCTGAGCTGGCGCCTTTAATCAATAAATATGTGACTCAGGTGTTGTTGATTGGCGAAGATGGTCAGCTGATTGCTGAACATTTACAGCAAGCGAACTTATCTGATGAAGTGCAGCTACATCATTACCAGACCTTAGATCAAGCCATGGACAAGTCTCAGCAGTTATTGAGCAGCAGTTTGTCACAAGTAGCAGCGGTTTTACTGTCTCCTGCCTGTGCGAGTCTGGATCAGTATAGTAGCTACAATGAGCGCGGTGACCATTTTTGTCAGCTAGTTACGGCATTAAAGTACTAGTTTGATTTGTTATTTATTTTATTAACCAAAATTATTAAAAAATAGTTTTAAGTACAGTTGATACCCTATGGCAAAAGATACTGCTAATGCATCTGGCTACACGTCAAATGCTCTGTCCAAACGTAAGCAAAAAAGTACCGGCGTTTTTTCAATGCCGTCAGCAGGAAGTGTGTTAATCACCAGCGTCAGCTGCTTGATGGTGTTAAGCCTTATCATGGTGGCCTCAGCCTCCATTCCTTTTGCCAATATGCATGATATTGAACAGCTTTACTTTTTTAAGCATCAATTAATGTACATGGGCTTGGGTTTGGTAGCCGGGCTTATGGTCTACAAAGTACGCCTTTTGTGGCTCTATGACATGTTCACTTTGGTTTCAGCACTGCTGATAGTGATTGCATTATTGTTAGCCACTTTGATGTTTGGAGATGCTATTAACGGCTCGAAGCGTTGGATTGAGCTTGGCCCCTTTAACTTCCAAGTGGCGGAACTGGCTAAGCTTGTAATGGTGATGTTTACTGCTGACTTTGTGGTGCGTCGAGGGACAGAGGTGCGCCATGGTTACGGGGGTATCTTCCGAATGGGTGCAGTGGTAACGATATTGGTTGGCCTGTTTTTGTCACAGCCTGACTTTGGGTCATTAGTTATCATTATTGGGGTCATTTTAGCCATATTCTTTGTGGCCGGTGCGCCTTGGAGTCAGTCTGGGCTCTTGTTATTATTTGGTTTAGTGGGAGCGGCTTATGCGGTAATGTTCCAAGAATATCGTATGACTCGGGCTAGCTCCTTCTTAGATCCTTTTGATGACATTCAAGGTTCTGACTATCAGTTGGCGCGCAGCTTAATTGCTTTTGGTCGCGGTGAAGTGACGGGCGTGGGTTATGGCGAAAGCGTGCAAAAGCTGGCTCACTTACCTGAAGCCCATACTGACTTCTTATTGGCCATTACCGCTGAAGAGCTGGGTTTCGTAGGCGTGATGACGGTATTGGTTTTAGAAGCCTTGGTGATTGCTAGCGCCATGCGTATTAGTTATATAGCGCTAAAAAACCGTCAAATGCGCTTGAGCTATACCGCCTTTGGTTTCGCGGTAATTTTCATTGGCCAAGGCGTTATTAATGCTGGTATGAACATGGGATTAATGCCTACTAAGGGGCTGACCTTACCTTTCTTTAGTTATGGAGGATCCTCTATGTTGATTAGCTTAATGATGGTGGGTATCTTATTAAATATTCATAAGAAAACCTCAAAAATACCAGCCGCCCAGTGTCGCCATTACTAACGCTATCCACTAAGTCCAGGGGATAAATCTAGCAATGGATAGATAGTGTGGTTAATTCGTATAATTAAACCGAGAAGTTAGAAACAAAAAGGCCGTATAGCATGCTATACGGCCTTTTTGTTTCTGTTTTACTTACTGAATCAGGCTTATCTAAGCCTATACTTTACCCAGCACACTTTGATGCTGTAAGGAGTCCAACTGCCACTGTTCCACGGCTTGCTGTAACATAACCTCTGGCTTATCTAAGTCTACTGCCGGCTGTTTGAGCAAGGTCAGTGCCTTTTGAATTAGGTTTTGACACTTCGATAGGGTAGCGGTATCAATAGGAGTGGCTAGGTTTTGTTTCGATAACTTTTGACCACAGTGGTTTTCTACCAAAGGCAAGTGATACCAGTGCTCAACGGCAGGCAAGTCTAGATAACGCATAATGGAGATTTGTGCGCTGGTTAAGGGCAAAATGTCTAGCCCACGCATGACATGGGTAATGCCTTGCAGACCATCATCGATACTGGCTGCCAAGAAGTAATTAATGGTACCGTCTGCCCGGCGTAACACTACATCTCCTAAGCTTTGTTGCGGATTAGACCATTGTATGCCCTGAATTCCATCTATAAATCCCATGCTTTGATTGGGCAACTGAATTCTTACCTTTTTATCTGTTAGGTCTTCCTGCCTTTGTTGCGGGCTCAGTTTATGGGATTCATAAGCTACGGTCTTAGGGTCAGGCAGACAAAATCTAGGGTAGATTTCATAGTCAGCCAAAGCTTTGCGCGAGCAGCGGCAGCCATAGACGTAAGGCAATAGCTGTTCATACAATAGCTCATTGTAGATAGCTATACGCTCAGACTGATACCAAATATCCCCATCCCAGTACAGACCTAAATTCTCTAAGTCGATTAAAATTTGGTCGCTAAATTGGGTACTGCAGCGTTGAAGGTCGGTATCTTCAATACGCAGTGACCAGGCTCCATTGAGAGATTTGATGTGACAATAACTGGCAATGGCTGTGGTCAGCGAGCCAAGATGTAATGCCCCAGTGGGAGAGGGAGCAAAACGGCCCACAGCTGGCCTATAAATAGGACAGGCAGTGAGCCGTTTATCGTTAGATATTGTCATAGACAGGCGCAGTCGCTAACAGTTACGCATAACTGATAGTGACTTAAGAGTGACCCCAGTTTTGACGCTCTTTGATTTCTGCTAGTGTTTTGCAGTCGATACACTGAGTCGCCGTAGGACGGGCTTCTAAACGACGTAAGCCAATCTCAACGCCACAAGTTTCACAAAAACCATAATCGCCATTGCTGATCTCTGCCAATGACTTATCGATTTTGCGAATTAACTTACGCTCACGATCACGAGTACGTAGCGCTAAAGCAAACTCTTCTTCTTGAGTGGCTCTATCATTAGTGTCTGATAGGGCAGCTGACTCATCTTGAATGTAGGTCTTAGTGCTTTCAGCATCACCTGCTAACTGTTGCTTCCATGCCTTAAGAATGTTCTCAAAATGGGTAAGTTGCGCATCAGACATATATTCTTCATCTGTACCAACTTCGTACGGCTTAAAATTTGTTAGGTCGTCAATAGCATTTTGACTCATGACAATTTCCTATATCCATGTAGTAGGGGGTGCCAAATTAAATAATTGACTCTTATATCATATTTTTTTTGTTATTGCAAGAAGAATTATATAAGGCCTTCTTACTGATTTATCAATAACCTGCAGGCAATTAAATCTGCTTTAAGCCTTTTTATTTTCTAGACTAGTTATCCAGCTTTTTATAATGCCTTGTTTAGTTAAGCTTAACCAACGGTAGCCGGGAACTGCTTGGTCATCAATAGCAAAGTTATCAGATTTTGGCTTAAATTGATAACAAGTAGAGGGGGTAGCATATACTTTGATTCCCGCTCTTTGAGATTCAAAATTTTGATGCACATGACCACTCACTATCGCTTTCACTGCAGGATAACCTTCAACCTGTTGCCAAAATTCTTCGGCATCTTTAGTGATATGATGATCAATCCAAGCAGAATCCATGGGCAGCACGTGATGATGCATGGCAATTATGACAGGATGATGACTATTTGCTAATTTTTGCGATAGCCAGTTTAGGTTTTTGTTACCCACAGTGCCATAAATTTCGCCAGGAACACTGCTGTCAATTAGCAGTAAGCGCCAGTCATTTAAAGTAAGGCAGTGACGAGAGAGGAGTAGAGTGTTGGGTTTATGCGCCTCAAAACGGCGCTCAGAGAAAGGTAGATGAGTGTCTAGCTCATCGGTGACATCATGGTTACCGGCTATACAAACGAACGGAATGCCGGTTTTCTCAAGCAACTGATAAATGTTTTGGTAAATCTCAGGCTTAACTTCATTCACCAAATCGCCGCTCAATAAAATCAAGTCACAACGGATGTTTTCATTTAGTGCCTGCTGCAGACAAGCAGTAAAACTCTGATAGTTATTAATACCAGCCGTTTCAGTATCAGGATCTAGATATAAGTGTGGATCGGTCAGCTGTAGTATATTAATCACCCCATCTTCAGTAGTTATCTGAGTCGGAGGATAGTTTACGAATTCGACAGAGCTATCAGAAACTGGCATAACAAACCTTTCCTTCACTATTAGTAGGGGTGCTTTTAGTAGGGATGCTTTGGGTTATCAAGGCACTATTAGCTGGCTCGAGACACGATAAATGCCATAAAAAATGCTATGGCTAAGCCTAGGACGATCGCCAAGCCGGTTTGGATGTCAAATAGAACACTGCCCCAAACCCCACCGGTTACCGCAAGCTGTGCCAAAATAACTGAAAAAATAACCATTTGCTTCGGGGAGTGAGCCCAAAGTCTGGCGGTCAGTGCTGGCAAAATCAATAAACCACTAATAAGTAGGCTACCGACAGCCTGAAGGGCCAAAGCACAAAATCCTGCTAAGACCCCCATGAAAAACAACCGCTGGCGAGTGGCATTTATTCCAGAGACCTGAGCTAAATCAGTGTGCGTTGCTAGAATGACCTGTTGACGCCAAATATAAATTAAAAAACCGATGCCAAGCGCGACACAAGCCGACAAGATAGGCAGGTCGCTCCAGCCGACCTCCAACAGATTACCAAATAGATAGCCCAAGACATTCGCCTGCATTTGAGTCAAATGAGTTAAAGTTAATAGACCCAAACACAGCATAGACACTGAAACAACAGCCAATATGGCATCGCTAGGCAGGCGCTCATCTTCTAACCACATCAGGCCGATGACCACCATGACACTCACCAAAGCGATACCTACGCCGAAGGGCAGTTGCAATAAAGCTGCTAGGGCCACCCCAAATAAAGTGCCATGGGCTAAAGCATCGGCAAAAAAGGACATGCGTCGCCACAGGACCAGACAGCCTAAAGGGGCAGATAATAGGGCCAACAAACTGCCGGCAATCCAAGCGGGGGCTATAATATCGAGCCATTCAACTAGCATACGAGCGGTATTCCACTAAAGTTTGTTATTTTAATAAGGTTATAGCTTTCAAAGCATAAGCTGGTTTCATAGGCCAGCTTATCAATGGGCATGCGGACCATGGTGCTGACAGTCGTGCGGCTTATGAATATAAGGCTGCTCGTACTGATGACCAAAAAGCTTTTTGAATTCTTGTGATACGCCAAGATCGCTTGGTTGGCCTTCGCAGCAGATGTGCTTGTTTAAGCAAATGACTCGGCGACTGCCTCGCATCACCCAGTGTAAATCATGAGAGACAACTACCATGGCGCATTGCAAAAATTCTGGCAAATCGTCAATAAACTCATACAGCCAGCGCTCACTCTCAGGATCTAAACCTTGCATCGGCTCATCCAAAATCAGCAAATTAGGCTTTGATAGCAATGAACGGGCCAACAAAATACGCTGGGTCTCACCGCCTGAAAGATGAATAACTTGCTTTTTTAATAACGGAGTGACCGATAGGCGCTGATATAAAAACTCTTGCTCACTTGGGGTCAGTCTTTTTTCAGTTTGAGCCAACAGATCTTGCACCCGCAGCGGTAAAATAGCTGGCACACTGAACTTTTGTGGGACATAGCCTAGCTGCAGGTTGGAATGACGGTGAATCTGACCTGAGGTGGGCTGGATCAACCCTAAGATAAGTTTCATCAATGTCGATTTCCCCGCACCATTGGGACCGATAACGCTGATTTTTTCACGCGGTAGAATCTGCAGGCTGATGTCGCTTAATAGCACTCTAGATTGAGAGTCTGCTGAGTTTTTGTCAGTAGTCTTTGCCGAACGAGCACCACTAAGCCAACCGCTAAGTTTAGAGCCTGATTGCTCCTTTTTGGCAGGTAAGCTTTCATTTGCCAAGCTAGCCTGATCAGACTTGCTTAGACCACGGGCGCTGACTTCAAAGCCGACATTATCCAGAGTCATCAGCGGTGTTGATTGGGTATCAACTTCAGTGGTCTGCTTAGAGGAGGTTTGATTGGGTAAGGCCATCAGTTAAGCGTCCTCTGAGAGATTAGAAGGAACAGGTGAGCAGGTTTGGCATAGACCTTTTAGCTCCATCACGCTTTGCTCAACTTTAAATCCCACCTCATTTTTGACATAGCCGACAATTTCTTGCACTGGCAATCCACTAAATTCCTGAACTCGCTGACAGTCATTGCACAATAAAAAAACAGCATTGTGTTCATCGCGAGGGTGACAGCAAGGCACAAACGCATTAATTGATGTTAGCTGATGGATAAAGCCAAATTCTAATAAAAACTCTAAAGTACGATAGATGGTTGGGGGAGCCACCATTTTCGCCTTATCTCCGGCTTGCTTTTCGCGGTCTTGCTGCAAACTTTGAATTAAATCATAAGCGCCTAGGGGCTTCTCTGATTCTAAAATGAGCTGATACACCGTACGTCGTAAAGGAGTAAATCTCGCTTGTTTGGCTGCACAGATTTGCTCAGCAGTCTGTAGACGCTGACTAATATCTTCAGAGCTTAAATCATGGACGTCATGTGAGTGGGCACCCTGATGCTCACAAGGCGGACTCTGATAAGTGGTGGGGGATTTTGCAGCATCAATCATAGATGGCCTCAAACTTAGGTGTTATTTTTTTATAAAAGTCTTAATATTTGTATTGTTATAGTATAACATATCTACTATCAATATTTTTGTATCTTTCTTTAAGAAAGTTTTGTTTTATTTCATCAACTGAGAATACTATGTCCACAGTTAAGCATAACCCTTCTAATATTATGTCTTTCAAACGTCTATTTTCAGGGGGTATAGCGGCCTCTATCCTAATGATGGCTGCCGCTTTAGCCAGTGCTGAAGACCGTCATCATAAACAGGCTCATCATGATCATGCCCATCACAATCAGGGCAGTCATGCTCATGACGGCCATCATGCTCATGAAGATCATCATGCTCACCATTACACCCAGGCCCAGACTCAGGGCTATGCGGATACGTCACGATCCAGAATGACAGTGATTCCCGAACACATTCAAAGCAAGACAGAAATTGCGATTAGTAATTATCCTCTATTTTTGCTCAGTGAAGCTGTGACTAAAGGAGCGCCCTCGGGCAAGCTGTTATTACAGCCAGGGGATGTGGGGCATCATGGCAGCCTAAGTCCAAGTGATATGAAAACAGTCAAAGACAGTCGTTATGTGGTTTGGTTTGGCAGTCAATTAGAATCAAACTTAGCCAATTCTGTGGGCAAAAGCCCTAATAATATCAGTCTATTTAGGTTCAATGCGTTCAACCGTTTGCCGCTACGTGATGTAAAAGGAGAGGCTATTGAAGGCACCTTAGATCCGCATCTTTGGCTAGACCCAGATAATGCAAAAGCCATTACCCGTGCTCTAGGCTCTCTTTATAGTCGAGCTAACCCTCAATATAAGGCAGTTTATGCCGCTAATGTGCAGAAATTTGCCAAACAGATGGATGAGGCAGTCGCTCAGGTTCAGGTAAATAGCCAAACCAGTCGACCCTACTGGGCCTACCATGACGCTTTTGGCTATATTGAGTCTGCCTTGAACTTAAAGCTGGCGGGTGCGTTGACCATTGACCATCATCTTCCCCCTAAGGCCAGTCAGTTTCACTGGTTAAATAAGACCCGTCCACAACCTACTATGTGTATGGTACTTCAGTCTGATAGCAATAAAGGGGTATTGCCTAAATTAAAACCGGTGAATAGCACGATACAGCAAGAAGACATGAGTGATGCAAAAGATTTTATTTCAGGGTGGACAGCTTTGGCGAAAGATATTAACAATTGTATTTAAAAAAAACTGACTAACTAGTGTCAAATAGACTCACGGGTCGTTAAAAATTAAGTTACAATCTCCCTGCCTAGTTAAGAGTGCATATCAGGTAGACAACGCGCCAAGCTCTTGTTATCTTGAGCTTCTAGTTCGTAGTTGATACTACTCGTTAGCTAGGGTAGGGGTATGCTTTTGGGTGTTATTAACTTATTAAATATATCTCAAACAGTTGATAACCGTTGCTTACAGACATGCATAAAAAAAGTATTTGACAAAAGAATGTTTTTTTCTTGCTTTACCCATAAGCCCTCATTATAATAGTCGGCGTTTTGTGTTATAGAAAAGTCATGACCACTCATTCCAATACGCCACTACGAGCGTCAGAACGTAAAGAGCTACAACGAGTTCAGTTAAGACGACAAGCCCGGCTTAGGTCGAGTAGTCTATTAATCATTATCGTTATAGCCTGGCTATTAGAGATGACTTTGTTTAAAAGCAACCTACTCATCCCAAAAGGGGTGGCACTAGGTGCTTTTATTAATTGGTTTGCTCAGAGTATCTTTGCTTGGTTCGCTTTCCGATATACCGGAGCACAAGCCAGACAGGCCATCGTAAGCCAGCTCTATCTGGGTCAGATCATTAAGTGGTTTGTGGTTATGTTAGGCTTTGCCCTAGTATTTATCATCATACACCCTATTTCTGCCGGCGCAGTCATATTTGGATTTATTGCAATGCAAATAGGACACTTTATAAGCCTCTGGCAGATTCGAAAAAATAGTTAAAGTAGCTTGCAACGTAACCACAGCAGCTAACGACTATTTAATTACTATGAAATCTAGGCGTGTTATTTTAGATTTCATATCAGTGCAATAATAAGATTTTAAAAAATTGTGGCAGTATCGAAACAGAGAATTGTAATCAGTTTTGTTACAAAGCTAGTAAATCAGTGTATGATACGCGGCAAGATTTATCTAAAATTTAGTAAATTTCTAATTTTGTAAGAATGCAGAAAGGTTGTGTTAAAAAGAATAAACGTTTTCTTTACACTTATATCTCACTGCATTAATATAAGGGCAGAAATAATTGAGCACAAAATTTATTGTCGTACAATAAACAGTTAAATTAAGACCAAGTTGCGCGTACGCAATAATTTAGCTGGGAGGACGATCCAAACACACCCCTAATCTAGTTCGCGTCATTGACAATCCTAACGGTAGGACTAGATTAGAATAAGAGCCTAAGGTGTACGGTGTGTCGTGCAGGCAATTGCCATATCTTAGGTTTGCGTTCGGGCTTGAACGTCTTGCAGAAGAAATCTCCTTGCTTTAAAGAGGAGAAGAGGTCAATTAGCAAAGTATAAGTAGAGAAATAGTAAAGTGTTCAGTAAAAATGTATTTTTTGTTTTGCTAAATAAATTAATGGTTAACACAAACTTATAAGAAGCTTAGATTATGGCAGCTGAAATATCCTCGTCTGATTATATTGCACACCATTTAACCAACTGGACCTTTGGCTATTTGCCAGGTGAAGGCTGGAAAGTTGCCCATACTGCTGAAGAAGCAGGTCGAATGGGCTTCAATGCCATTCACTTGGATACTATGCTTTGGTCATTTGGACTTGGTATTATATTTTGTGCCTTATTTTGGTTCGTAGCAAAGCGTGCGACTGCTGGGGTACCAGGCAAGTTACAGTCTGCAATTGAGATGATTGTTGAGTTTGTGGACACAAACGTCCGTGACTCCTACAACGGTACATCCAAACTAATCGCACCTTTAGCGTTAACAATTTTCGTGTGGATCTTCTTAATGAACTTGATGGACTTAATGCCCATCGACTATATCCCAGTACTGGCCCAAAAAATTGGTGCTGCTATGGGTCATGATCCACATCATGTTTACTTTAAGATTGTATCGACAACAGATCCCAACGCTACACTAGGTATGTCGTTCTCGGTATTCTTCTTAATTATTGGTTATAGCATTAAAGAGAAGGGCATCGGTGGTTTCATTAGTGAGCTTACCATGCATCCGTTCAGTGCTTCAAACCCAATCGCTAAGATTTTATTATTCCCAGTCAACTTAATCCTAGAGTTGGTTACCTTAATTGCAAAACCTGTATCACTTGGTTTGCGTTTATTTGGTAACATGTACGCAGGTGAGTTGGTGTTCGTATTGATTGCCTTGTTACCTTTCTGGATTCAGTGGGCATTATCAGTACCTTGGGCAATTTTCCATATTTTAATTATTACCCTTCAGGCGTTCATCTTTATGATGTTGACGATAATCTACTTATCACTAGCATCACAAACTGAACATTAATTAGTTAGATTTTTCATCAATCAATAGGTAAATGAGGATACATCAATGGATCCAGTATTAGGTGGTTACACAGTTATCGCAGTAGCAATACTAATCGGCGCAGGCGCGCTAGCTACAGGTATCGGCTTCGCATTACTAGGCGGTAAATTCCTAGAAAGTGTTGCACGTCAGCCAGAATTAGGCTCACAATTGCAAACTCGCATGTTCATTGTAGCCGGTCTTCTAGATGCGGTACCAATGATTGGTGTTGGTATTGCGATGTTATTATTATTCGCTAACCCTCTAGCTTAATTTAAACATCAGTGACCCCTGTTGACCATTCGCAATTATTTGGAATGCTATATCAGATATCGAATGGTCAATGATACTGATTTTTATTAATAAAGAGGTGATCGTGTGAATATTAATCTAACCCTAATCGGTCAGTCCATAGCGTTTGCAATATTTGTTTTATTTTGCATGAAGTTTATTTGGCCTGCTTTAATGGGTGCCATTGAAGAGCGTCAGCAGAAGATTGCTGAAGGTCTTAATGCCGCTGAAAAGGCAAAGTCGGACTTAGCAAATGCTGAACAATCAGTTGAGCAAGAGCTTGCAACAGCTAAAGTTAAAGCTGCTGCGCTGATTGAACAAGCAAATAAAAGCGCTAACCAGCTTATCGAAGAAGCAAAAGCACAGGCAGAAGTTGAAGGCGAACGTATTCGTCAGCAAGCCCGTGAGTCAATCGATCTTGAGATCAATCAAGCACGTGAAGGTTTACGCAGTCAAGTGTCTGAGCTTGCAGTACTAGGTGCTGAACAAATTCTAAAAGACAAAGTTGATGCGCAACAGCATGCCAAGATGTTAGAAGAGTTGGCAGCTAAGCTTTAATTGGTAAATTTAAGTCTTAATATCTATTGTTGATGAGCTGAAGTGACTCAGCTTCAGCTTTATAGAATCTTATAATGAACTGCTTTAGCAGTAATTATGGTTTTATAGACCAGCGATAGTAGGGCTCTTTACCTCCAATCAACTTCTTATACCTGGTTTGTTTTATATAAAGTTTTTCATAAAATATGTGGCTAAGAGGACATAATGGCTGAATTATCTACACTAGCGAGACCCTATGCCAAGGCAGCATTTGATTATGCGCATGAAAACTCAGTCATTGGTGAGTGGGAAGATTTCTTGTTGATCGCAAGTAGCGTGGTCGGTGATTCTGCCTTTGTGCAAATGCTAGATAACCCCGCTGTTACTGCTGACCAAAAAGCTGAAGCATTAATCAGCGTTTATGATGAACACGCAACCTCTACCCAGGGGCAGTCGTCTAATCAACTACCAGTAGCAACAACACCCATCAAAAACTTTGTGCATCAACTTGCCGAACAAGAGCGTTTGAGCCTATTACCACAGGTATTAGAGCAATATCGTTTACATCGCGCTAAAGCACTCAAGCAAGTCAACGTATACGTAACGTCTGCCTATCCGTTAGACGACGCACAACGTACTATGATTCAAAGTCGATTAGAGCAATCACTAAATGCAGCTGTGATTCTTCATGAAGATGTAGATCCTAGTTTATTAGCGGGTGCCACCATTAAAATTGGCGACAAGCTTGTTGATGACTCGGTGCGTGGAAAATTAAAACAGTTAAAAACACAGCTAACTGCTTAACGCATTATTAATAATAATGATAGTTGATGTTGCTTATTAGTTAACCTGTAATCAAAATAAATTATCATTAAAAGCTTAATTTATATTTTATCTTCCAACACATTTTACGAAGATTTTAAGCTTTATATCCGGCGAGTAAGCAGGCAATCACAAATTAAAGGAAACAAGGCAATGCAACAATTGAATCCAGCAGAAATCAGTCAACTGATTAAGCAGCGAATTCAAGACCTTGATACAGGTGCAACCGCTAAGAATGAAGGCACTATTGTCAAAGTATCTGATGGTATTGTACAGATTCATGGTCTTGAAGATGCAATGTACGGTGAGATGATTGAGTTTGAAGGCGATGTCTATGGTATGGCATTGAACCTTGAACAAGACTCCGTAGGCGCGGTTGTTTTGGGTGATTACCTAGGTCTTCAAGAAGGTCAAAAAGCTTACTGCACAGGCCGTATTTTAGAAGTACCAGTAGGTCCTGAGTTATTAGGTCGCGTAGTTGACGCTTTGGGTAACCCTATCGATGGTAAAGGCCCAATCAACGCTCAGCTAACTGATAAAGTAGAAAAAATTGCTCCAGGTGTTATTGCCCGTCAATCAGTTGATGAGCCAGTAATGACTGGTTATAAAGCGGTTGATACCATGATTCCAATCGGTCGTGGTCAGCGTGAGCTTATCATTGGTGACCGTCAGACTGGTAAAACAGCTTTAGCTATTGACGCTATTATTGCTCAGAAAGATTCTGGTATTAAGTGTGTGTACGTAGCCATCGGTCAGAAACGCTCTACCATCGCGAACGTAGTACGTAAACTGGAAGAAACAGGCGCTTTAGCTTACACCACAGTTGTGGTTGCTTCAGCCTCTGAGCCAGCAGCACTACAGTATATCGCTCCGTACTCTGGTTGTACTATGGGTGAATACTTCCGTGACCGCGGTGAAGACGCGTTAATCGTTTATGATGACCTATCAAAACAAGCGGTAGCGTATCGTCAGATTTCACTACTATTACGTCGTCCACCAGGTCGTGAAGCTTATCCAGGTGACGTTTTCTATCTTCACTCACGTCTACTAGAGCGTGCCTCACGTGTAAACGCAGAGTATGTTGAAGAGTTCACCAAGGGTGAAGTAAAAGGTAAAACCGGTTCTTTAACCGCTCTACCAATTATTGAAACTCAAGCCGGTGACGTATCTGCATTCGTACCAACCAACGTAATTTCTATTACTGATGGTCAGATCTTCTTAGAATCAAGCTTATTTAACTCAGGTATTCGTCCTGCAGTTAACGCTGGTATTTCAGTATCACGTGTTGGTGGTGCTGCTCAGACTAAGATTATCAAAAAGCTATCAGGTGGTATTCGTACCGCATTGGCTCAGTATCGTGAATTGGCAGCGTTTGCTCAGTTCGCCTCTGACCTAGATGATGCTACTAAGCAACAGTTAGAACACGGTGAGCGTGTGACTGAACTGATGAAACAGAAGCAGTATGCTCCAATGTCAGTTGCTGAACAAGCCGCAGTTATCTATGCTTCTAACGAAGGTTATTTATCTGATATCCCAGTTGAAAAAATCGGCGCCTGGGAAGAAGCTTACCTACGTTACATGTATGACGAACAAGCTGATCTTATGAAAGAAATCAACGACACTGCAAATTACAATGATGATATTGCAGGCCGTTTGAAAGCTTCAGTTGAAACGTTCCTACAAAACCACACGTTCTAAATAAACAAAGGTGCGATTAGTGAAGCTAATCGCACTATTTGAAATGTGTGTAATAGATTAACCCTCATTTAAACCCCGCCGAATTGGAAATGTTATGGCAAGTTTAAAAGAAATTCGTGCTAAGGTTACTAGCATTAAAAGTACGCAGAAAATTACGCGTGCGATGCAGATGGTAGCCGCCAGTAAAATGCGCCGTGCTCAAGAGCGTATGGAAGTGGGTCGTCCTTATTCTGAAAATATGCGTCGTGTGGTGTCACACTTAGTAAACGCCTCTTCAGATTATAAGCACCCTTATATGACTAGCCGTCAGGTAAATCGTGTAGGCTATATCTTAGTGACTTCTGATCGTGGTTTGGCTGGTGGATTGAACATCAACTTGTTCAAGCAATTGATGCATCATGTTCAAGAATTTCAAGACCAGTCTGTGCAAGCTGAGTTTGCTGTAATCGGCTCTAAAGGCGTTAGCTTTTTCAAGAGTTTTGGCGGCAAAGTAACTTCAGCAGTCACTGATTATGGTGATAATCCTAGCTTTGAGCAATTAAATGCTCCGGTTCAAGCCATGCTTGATGATTATGCCAAAGGTCACTTAGATCGCATTTATGTGGTTTACAATAAGTTTGTAAACGCAATGACACAAAAGCCAATGATTAGTCAGCTGGTTCCCTTACCTGCAGATGCTATTGATAAAGATTCAGGCATCCGTGCGGAAATCAACTGGGACTATATCTACGAGCCTGATGCCAAGACACTTGTCGATGGTTTACTTGGCCGTTATATCGAGTCTATCGTATATCAAGCGGTCATGGAAAACATTGCTTCAGAGCAATCAGCACGTATGGTAGCGATGAAAGCTGCTACTGATAATGCTGGTGACCTAATTAATGATTTACAGTTAGTTTATAACAAGCTGCGTCAAGCGGCAATTACCCGAGAAATTTCGGAAATTGTCGGCGGTGCTGCTGCTGTTTCCTAATTGACATACCTATATTTTTAGAAGTTCAAGGAGAACGCCATGAGTAGCGGTCGTATAGTACAGATTATTGGCGCAGTTATTGACGTCGAGTTTAACCGCACTGACGTGCCTCAAGTATATGATGCGTTAGTCGTAGATGGTACTGAAACCACTTTAGAAGTTCAGCAGCAGCTGGGTGACGGTGTGGTTCGTACTATTGCAATGGGATCTACTGAAGGTCTTAAGCGTGGTTTACCAGTAACAAACACTGGTGCCCCAATCACAGTTCCAGTTGGTGATGCGACTCTAGGTCGTATTATGGACGTTTTAGGTCGTCCAATTGACGAACAAGGTCCAGTCAACTCTGAAGACAAGTGGTCAATCCACCGTCAAGCGCCATCATATGATGAGCAAGCTAACAGTACAGACCTATTAGAAACTGGTATCAAAGTAATTGACTTACTTTGCCCGTTCGCTAAAGGTGGTAAAGTTGGTCTGTTCGGTGGTGCTGGTGTGGGTAAAACCGTAAACATGATGGAATTGATTAACAACATCGCTCTTAAGCACTCAGGTTTATCAGTATTTGCTGGTGTGGGTGAACGTACTCGTGAAGGTAACGACTTCTACCACGAGATGCAAGAAGCGGGCGTTGTTGACGTAGAGAACTTCACCAACTCTAAAGTTGCAATGGTTTACGGTCAGATGAATGAGCCACCAGGGAACCGTTTACGTGTTGCTCTAACTGGCCTAACTATGGCTGAATACTTCCGTGATCAGAAAGATGAAAACGGTAAAGGTAAAGACGTTCTATTGTTCGTTGATAACATCTACCGCTACACGCTAGCCGGTACTGAAGTATCAGCACTTCTAGGTCGTATGCCATCAGCAGTAGGGTATCAGCCAACACTAGCCGAAGAGATGGGTGTACTACAAGAACGTATTACTTCAACTCAAACGGGTTCTATTACTTCAATCCAAGCGGTATACGTACCTGCGGATGACTTAACGGATCCATCACCAGCTACTACGTTCGCTCACTTAGACGCGACAGTTGTACTAAGCCGTGATATCGCTTCACAAGGTATTTACCCTGCGATTGACCCACTAGACTCAACTTCACGTCAGCTAGACCCTCTAGTTATCGGTGAAGAGCACTATAACGTTGCTCGTGGTGTTCAGGAAGTTCTACAGCGCTATAAAGAACTTAAAGACATCATCGCGATTCTAGGTATGGATGAGCTTTCAGAAGAAGATAAGATGGTTGTATACCGCGCTCGTAAGATTCAGCGTTTCTTATCACAGCCATTTCACGTTGCTGAAGTATTTACCGGTGCACCTGGTAAATATGTATCACTACGTGACACCATCTCAAGCTTCCGTGATATCTTAGACGGTAAGTATGATGACCTACCAGAACAAGCGTTCTACATGGCTGGTAGCATTGATGAAGTGGTAGCAAAAGCTGAAAAAATGAAGTCTGCAGCTTAATTAAATAGCTGAGCTTAATTATATAGTCGTAGATAAGCAGGACATAGCCAAGTTGGGTTATGTCTTGCTTACCGAGATATTAAATTATCAGCTATCAAAGTCTGATGTTAATAATAATTAGCAAGTTAATGAGTTTATAACGGAGAGTCGCATGGCAACCTTACAGTGCCGAGTAGTTAGTGCTCGTGAAGAGATATATGCTGGTGAGATCAGTATGTTAATTGCGACGGGTAGTGAAGGTGAAGTGGGTATCCTAGCTGGTCACACCCCGCTTATTACACTATTAAAGCCGGGCTCAATGAGAATCCAACTACCTGATGGTAGCGAAGAAGTGATTTATGTTTCTGGTGGGGTTCTTGAAGTTCAGCCTAAGTTAGTTACCGTACTTGCAGACACTGCAGTACGTGCAGACGACTTAGACGAAGCGAAAATTATTGAAGCTCGTAAACAAGCAGAACAGATGCTTGCCAACCAGTCAGAAACTCTACAGACAAACGCTGCATTAGCCTCACTAGCAGAGTCTGTTGCACAGCTACAAACGATTAGAAAATATCGTAACCGTGCGTAAGGTACTCTACACCAAACAGCGTCAACTGTTGAGTAAGTGTTAACTGCTTATCAAAATAACAGGGCAAACGCATACTTTTAAAAAACATTAATATTTTCAGTAACTTATAAACTTAGAAAATAAAAATCTAAATTCATAACTATCTGATTTTAAATAGAATTCCTAAAAGTGTGCGTTTACCCTGAACAAAATAATCAAACAGCCTATACTAGGCTGTTTTTTTATGTGCTAATATTGAGTATATTACTAATTACATTATGGATTAATGTATATATACTAAGACTTGTAACGGTTTATTAATATATCGACTTGAATACGTTAAAGAAAACCCTAAGTAAGGTTTCATTTTTTTGAGGAAATAATAATGTCTATAAGTGAAGAAGAGCAAACCCCACGAATTTTAATCGTTGAAGATGATGAGCGTCTGGCCATGTTAACCCAAGATTATTTGGTTAAGAATGGTATGGATGTGGCTATCGAAACCGATGGTAACCGTGCGATTCGCCGTATCATTAATGAACAACCTGATTTGGTAGTTCTAGATGTGATGTTGCCAGGTAGCGATGGTTTGACGGTTTGTCGTGAAGTACGCCCACACTATCATAGCCCTATCTTGATGTTAACTGCCCGTACAGAAGACATGGACCAAGTATTGGGTCTAGAAATGGGTGCGGATGACTATGTGGCTAAGCCTGCACAGCCGCGCGTTCTATTGGCTCGTATCCGTGCCTTATTACGTCGTTCTGAAAATGTACCTTCTGAAGAAGTACCACAGCGTTTAGAGTTTGGTGAGTTGGTTATCGATAATGGTGGCCGCTCAGTGACTCTAAACGGTGAGTTAGTTGACTTCACCAGTGCTGAATATGATCTTCTATGGTTATTGGCTTCTAACGCAGGTCGTATCTTGTCTCGTGAAGACATCTTTGAGCGTCTACGTGGTATTGAGTATGATGGTCAAGACCGTTCAATCGACGTGCGTATTTCACGTATTCGTCCAAAAATTGGCGATGATCCAGAAAACCCAAAACGTATTAAAACCGTACGTAGTAAGGGCTACTTATTCGTAAAAGAGGGCAACTAAGCCGTCTTTTTAGGCGTAAAGCTTTGATTAGTAAGCCATAGTATGAGTGGCTAATAAGTTACTCATACAAGAGGTCAGCATTTAGCTGGCCTTTTTTCTTATTTGGATTTTTCCCTTTCCACTACATTGCATGCTATTATTTTTACAAATATTTTGCTAAAGCAACAAAACATAAGAATATACAGAATTGATTAGAGCTTATAATCAATATCTAGATCTAGCTCAGAAGTTGCACTTGTAGGCTAAAAATCCAATTTAAGGTAAACTAGGGCGAAATTATTTTATTAGACTTCGTATGCCAATATTTTCTTCTTTAAAACACAGTATTTTTCTGCGCATATATGCAGGACTGCTTTTGGTCTGTCTGTTTGTAGCACTTTTTGCCCAATTATTGGTAGACACGATCAATAAAGAGCGCGTTCAGGCTTATCGTGAAAACGTGGCTACGGGTGCTCTGTACCTAGTGAGTTCTGGGCTGCAACAACAATCTTCAGAAACTCAGCGTGAATACTGGCTAAATGATATCAGTCAGTTATTTGGTAATAGTTTTAGTATTCAGCCCGAAGAGAAAATAGATTTTAAGGCCAGTGAACTAAAGCGATTAGAAGAAAATAAAACCGTTGTTCGTTATGTAGCGCAGGAAGCTTATGCAGATATCTTTCACCCGATTGAGGGAGAGGATAATGTTATAACGGTACGCATTAGCAAGGTTACTGAGCAGCAAGTTCGAGCCATAGCAGTGCTACTGCTGAATGACTTGTCCTACTACAAGGACTTATCAAGCAAAAGACAGCGTCTTAGTGAAATCTCTAAGCAGTTTGCTTTCCCTTTGAGCATTGAAAACATTGTTGATTTAGAATTAGATGACGATCAATTGCGCCGTTTGGATAGAGATGAAGTGGTAATGCTGTTTCGGGATAGTACCCGCTCCGATGACTCGTCTATTAAGATCATTGCACCGTCCGAGCTCGAGAATATGGCAGTGGTCATTGGTCCGGTTAGCTTGTTTAAATGGTTTCCCTTTAACCTGATTATTAGTGTGGTGTTAATTAGTATGTTCCTCATTAGTTTGGGGGTTTATGCCTTAATTTTCCCACTAGAGCGTAAACTGCAATTGATTCAATCTGGGGTCAATGAGGTTGGGGATGGTAATTTAGACACTCGGGTGCAAGTGGTGGGTCAAGATGAAATTGCCCGTTTGGCAGCCACTTTTAACGCCATGACCGAGCACATCAAACGCCTTATCGAGTCTCAGCGTGAGCTGACCCGTGCGGTATCGCATGAACTGCGGACGCCGGTGGCTCGTATTCGATTCGCGGTAGACATGTTGGCGGATACCGATGATCAAGAGTCGCGTGAGATGCAGCGTGACTATATTGACCAAGATATTGAGGCCTTAAATGGTCTAATTGATGAAATTTTGACTTACGCTAAGTTGGAAGAGGGGTCCCCTAAACTAGATCTTGAGCCGGTCAGTTTAAAAGATCTGGTGGATCAAATTGTGCGTGAAACCAATGCTTTAGGTAAGCCTATTGAAGTCGTTGGTATTTCACCTTCAGCGAAGGTGACCGCTGTGGCCGACAGACGTTACTTACACCGCGTGGTGCAGAACTTGGCCGGTAACGCCCTACGCTATGCAGAGTCGAAAATTATCATCAGTGCCGGCGTACGCAAAGGCGAAGCTTACGTCAGTGTAGAGGATGATGGCCATGGTATTCCTGAGGAAGACAGAGACAAGGTGTTCGTGCCTTTCGCGCGTCTTGATGACAGCCGCACTCGTGCTTCGGGAGGCTATGGACTAGGGTTGTCGATTGTGTCCAGAATTGCCTTCTGGTTTAACGGAAAGATGTCAGTTGACGAAAGTCCGAAACTGGGTGGGGCTCGCTTCACCATGCGCTGGCCCATTAAGCCCTTGGCTCAAACCATTTCGGCAGACCAATTGACTCAAGAAAAAAGCGCTCGCAAAATCATTGAAACCGAAGATTAGGTTCGCTTAGGTGTTGATACGGATGCTAAAAGCGCTGCTGATTCTAAAAGCGTCAGTTATTATGAAAATGCTTATGATAAAACACATAGCATAGAAAAAGCCCAAGGCAATCTACCTTGGGCTTTTTTATAGCAGCGATAACGGAGCCTCGTTGAAGGGTGAAATAGGGTATTCACCGCTTTAAATTAATCTTCATCTTTACCCTCTGCGTCCCCATCTTGTAAGTCAGGCTGAGACTGAGAGACTAAAGGAATTCGCACACAGACCTGCAGTCCGCCTTCAGGGTGGTTAATGGCTTCAACGGTACCATGGTGTAGCCCTGTGATGCGTTGTACGATGGCTAGACCTAGCCCACTACCTTGGGTAGTGCGAGCCGACTCTCCGCGCTCAAAAGGCTGCATAATGCGTTCTAACTGGTCATTGGCTACCCCTGGGCCACAATCACGAACACAAATGATAAGCTGCTCTTTAGCCTTGCGGACCATGCCTGGCGTTGAAACTGAAGTTTCATCATCAGGATCCACTTCCTGTGAGTTGAAAGTCGGGATGATGGTGGCAGTGAGATAAATAGGCGGTTTACCGTAACGCTGAGCGTTAACGATTAGGTTAATAATCAGTCGTTTAATAGACAAAGGACGCACCGCAACCTCTCGTAGCCCATCGGTTTGATAAATGAACTCTAACGGTGCAAATTGCACCATCACTTCGCGAAAAATATTGTCTAAATTAGTTAAGCTCACCGCCTCATCGGAGCCATCTTTCATAAAGGAGATAAACTGCTCTAATATGGCATCCATGTCTTCAATATCATAGATAAGCCCTTCGCGGAAAAACTCATCGGGTAGCATTTCAGCAGTTAAACGCATACGGGTCAACGGGGTACGTAGGTCATGTGAAATACCAGCGAGCATAATAGTCCGCTCTTTTTGCGCCTGACTTAAGGTACTAAATAGGCGATTAAAAGCCATGTTAACGCGGCGAATTTCGGTGGTACCTGAGTTGGTAGGCAGGGTAGTGGCGGTACCCAAACGGATATAATTGGTGGCGGCTTGTTGCAGCTTACGTAGGGGACGGTTTAACTGACGCACTAATAATAAAATAGTTAGTAAAGTAAATAGCGGGATACCCAATAAGAAAAAAACAAGTGAACTTGGGCTATACTGAGCATAAAATATAACAGGTTCACGTATCCAAAACTCTGGTGATGCTGTATCCTGAACCCAGAGCTGTGGGGTAGGTTTGAACTTAAAGTAGACCACACTTTCACGGCCCAGCTGTTGGCTGATTTCTTGCTGAATAACATCGGTAAAGAAACCGACCACAGCTTTATCTGAAACATCAGGGAACTGATTGGGATCTTCTACGACCTCAATATGATTATTAGCAAGAATCCATTGTCTAACCTCTTCGTTTTCTCCCCAGTGCTCTCGAGTGGCAGTGACCAACTTAAGCTCTGTGGTTAGGTAGCGGGCATGGTTTTTTAACTCCGGCAAGTACAAACTTCGCCAAAAAAACCAGATCGATACCACGACACTAATCACGACCATCAGCATCACGGCAAGCGTCGTCTGCCAAGTGTTTGAATACGGTCTTGAACCGAACCGAGAGAAGAGAGAACGAGTAGAGGCTTTGTTCATTGGGACATCGCTTATAATATAATGAGAGTTACAGTTTTAATTAAGTAAAAGGTTTCCAAGTCATTAGTATTCTGATATAATTATGCCCTTTTTGGTATACCTACGGAAGAGAGAACTCAAATGGTTGTTATTCGTTTAGCACGGGGCGGTGCCAAAAAACGCCCATTCTATCAAGTTGTTGTAGCAGATCAGCGTCGTTCACGCGATGGCCGTTACATCGAAAATCTAGGTTTTTATAACCCACTAGCCAAAGGTCAGGAAACTGAGCTACGTCTAGATATGGATGCTTATAATGCTTGGATCGAAAAAGGCGCACAGCCTTCAGAGCGCGTTAAAGCATTAGCTAAAGGTTATAAGCCTGCAACTGAAGAAGTAACTGCTTAAGACATAATTTTTTTTGTAATGGGATAGTATCTCATTGCACTGCAGTTTTGAGTAATTGTTTTTTTATTAATTGTGGCTGAGCAAGTCTTATGACAACACCAAACGCTGACAGTCTTATGAAAATAGGACAGCTAAAAAAACCATACGGCATTAAAGGCTGGTTATGGGTTTTTAGTGAAACTGAGGAACGAGAAGCTATCTTTAGTTACTCCCCTTGGTGGATGAAGACGGCGACAGGGTTCAAACCACTGACCGTTACAGACTGGCGTAAGCAAGGGTCTGGTATTGTGGCTCAATTTGAGCAGGTACCTGATCGTAACATTGCTGAAACCATGAATGGCGTTAGCATTTGGATTGATAAAGATAGCTTACCTGAGACTGAAGAAGGCGAGTACTACTGGTCTGATTTGGTTGGCTTAAGTGTTATTAATAAGCAACAGGAATGTTTGGGCACTATCAAAGAGCTGTTTGAAACCGGTGCACACCCGATCATGAAGGTAGTGCCTAGTAAAGACAGTATTGATGATGAGCCTCGAATGATTCCTTGGCACAAGCAAACTGTCGATGTGGTCGATTTGGCTGCTGGACAGATGATTGTAGATTGGGAGCGTGATTTTTAATTAGCCACTTTAAGCGTGAGATACCTTAGGCTTTTAAGTTTGCGATTAAACTTAGCGTTTTTTATTTTTAATCAACTGTCACTATTTTGGCGTTATTTGGAGGTGACCTAATGTATTTTGCAGTCATCACCATTCTGCCTGAAATGTTTACCGCTGTTAGCGAGTTTGGCATTACTGGTAGGGCCGTTCAAAATAAGCAAGTTACTATCGAGTGCATAAATCCTCGAGATTTTACGACAGACAATTATCGCCGTATAGATGAACGTCCCTTTGGTGGCGGTCCCGGTATGGTGATGATGGCAGAACCTTTGGCCAAAGCCATTGAGTATGCCAAGTCGCAAGCCAGTCAACATGGCTGTGCCACAGATGCAGCGCATTGCCCCGTTATTTATTTGTCTCCGCAAGGCGGCACCTTAAATGAAACAAAGGTAATGGCATTACGTCAATATGACGCAATGATTTTGCTATGTGGTCGTTATGAAGGCATTGATGAGCGACTATTGCAGCGTTACGTTGATATGGAGATCTCAATAGGAGACTTTGTATTAACCGGCGGTGAGCTACCCGCGATGGTATTGATGGACAGCGTGATTCGCAGACTACCCGATGTGATGGGGGATGCCAAATCCGCTGAGCAAGACTCCTTTGTTGAAGGGTTGCTGGATTGTCCACACTACACCAAGCCTCATGAATTTGAAGGTTTGACTGTGCCAGAAGTGCTACTTTCTGGTCACCATGCCAATATCGCAAAGTGGCGTTTTGTTGAGCAAGTTAAGCGCACCAAGCAAAGACGCCCTGACTTGTGGCAGCAATTTACCCCGAACGCAGAGCAGGCCCGCTTGCTCAAAAAAGTTAAGGACGAAATAAAGTAGACAGGGGATAGACCTGACAGCGCTTTATTTGCGGTTAACTTTATTATTTTATTTATATTCAGATTCAAACTGATGGTCTTTATTGCAGTGACCCTAAGTCACCTTAAGAGCATTAGTGCTATTGGTTCAATATCGATAGCAGTCAAAACCGATTTCTTATTCCTGTTTCTCCTTTAAGCTCGTTATTGAGTGCAAGGGGTTATTATTATAAACGGGTGGTATGCGACTTTCAGCCTATGCCGTCCCATGTGAGGAGCAATCTCATGAGTAATGTACATCCATTAGTACAAGCAGTTGAAAATTCACAACTACTTGAGCGTCCTAACTTCTCTGCTGGTGATACTGTAGTAGTTCAAGTAAAAGTACGTGAAGGTGAGCGTGAGCGTTTACAGGCTTTTGAAGGCGTGGTAATCGCTAAGCGTAACCGTGGTCTTAACTCTGCCTTTACCGTTCGTAAAATCTCAAGCGGTATCGGTGTTGAGCGTGCTTTCCAGTTACACTCACCAATTATTCATAGCATCGAAGTGAAACGTCGTGGTGCTGTACGTCGTGCGAAACTATACTACTTACGTGAGCGTTCTGGTAAATCTGCACGTATTCGCGAAAAGTTATCTTTACGCCGTGAAGGTGTTCAGAGCAAAACTGACGCTGGCGTTCCAGAAGCAGTTGAAACTGCACCAGGCATCTAAGCTGATCCTAATACTAGGTTAAAGCATTAATTAGTTGTATACCAAAAAGAGCTGGTAATCTAACCATTATCAGGAAAAACCCTCAATCTGAAGAGATTGGGGGTTTTTAGATTTCTATAATAAATTATGTCCAGATAAATCAGAGGGTTAGCCGTAAAATGTGCTCGTATTCTTTATCCAGTTAGACTACAATACTCAGTCATATTCGATACAACCCCTATAAACCGTGTGGTTTTACTAAACAATCCTGTCACCAAGGAAGTATTTATTGTATAAGGAGATACTATGAGTAATGACTCATTACCTAATTCTGGCGGGGCAACTCTAGAGGAAGACATTGCTTTATCAGGGAGCTATGAACAGCTGCATAAACCCAGCTCTAGTTTTCCCAATCGTGATGCTTACCTGAATCATGAATTACAAATCATGCAGCCCAAGCGCTGGAAGCCTAACCTCCCATTCCGTGACTATCGTTTTGAATATGAAGATGCCATCCCAGCTTTAGCCGCCACCATTGGTAAAGTAGTTATGGTGGGTGCTATTGCAGCGACTTTCGCTGGTGCCTTAAACTTAGGCGATGCCTTTATTCTAGAAAACGTCCGTTATGAGCTATTGATCGTCTCATTCTTCGTTATTTTATTCTCCGGTTTCCTACTACCTACCGCCAACTTAGCGGGTACCCATGGCCCCTTAATTCCGCTGATTCCTATCGTAGTCTTGGCGGGTGGTCACCCTATGGCCTTTGGTTTATTAATTGGTCTGTTCGGGATGCTTCTAGCCATTAGTAAAGGGGGGAGCTTGCTAGCAGAGTTGACCAGTAAAGGGGTGTGTGGCGGTCTGCTGCTCTATCTGGGCTTTATTGGGACCACCTCTCAGGTGACCAAGCTGCTTAACTGGTCGAAAGACATCAATATGCCCCACATCGCTTTCATTGTGATTTTAGGTACTATTGTGTTATACGCCATTTTAGAGAACTACAATAAGCGCTGGTTGGCGGTACCATTGAGCTGCTTCTTAGGTGGGGCAACGGCCTTCTTGTTAGGTGCACCTTTTGCTTTTGAGACCGCCCCTGGTATGCCGCACATGAGCCCTATGTATTGGTGGGGTGAGAACACCGGTTGGATGTTAGGTCTACCCAACTTAGAAAGCTTTATGGTGGTGTTGCCTTTCGCAGTGTTGGCTGTGGCTATGTGGTCACCAGACTTCTTAGGGCATCAGGTTTTCCAGAAGATCAGTTATCCAAAGCGTACTGAAAAAGTAATTATGGATATCGACGATACCATGACCAGTGCCTCAATTCGTCAGGTTGTGGGCTCTGTACTGGGCGGCGCAAACTTCACCTCATCTTGGGGTACCTATATCGTTCCAGCAGCGATTGCCAAACGTCCTATCCCTGCAGGTGCTATCTTAACTGCCCTACTGTGTGTGGTTGCGGCTATCTGGGGTTATCCTATGGACTTAGCCATTTGGGAACCTGTGATGTGTGTGGCGCTTATTGTGGGGGTATTTATTCCTCTACTTGAAGCGGGTATGGAGATGACTCGTGAAGGTAAAACCACGCAGTCAGCGGCCATCGTGGTATTCGCTTCAGCGCTTGTGAACCCAGCCTTTGGTTGGTCATTAACCATGCTATTAGATAACATGGGTCTGATTGGCTCTAAAGAGCGTAGTGCGGGTCTTAGCAAAATGAGTCGCTGGATCATTCCAGCCGGTATGTTTGTGCTATTGACCGTGGTGATGGCGATGGTGGGTATGCTACCAGGTATTCCAGCCTTGATGCCAAGCTTTAGACACTAATCTCTGCTGTGAAACAGTGTCTAAAATAAGATCTGAGTTAACCATTGAAAAGTCGGCCTAGAGCCTAATGCCTGTCAGTTAAGAGATTTTATAGCGGAATCGTGAAATTTGTTTTTCTAGAGCCCCTATTTATGGAGGCCTCTGGTTTTAAAAAACCATATTTCCGCTAAGTCTCTTGCTTAACTGACTGGCATTAGGCCTAGAGCCGGCTTTTTTTATCGCTAATATTCATAGCCGTGAGTAGTCTGTACAATAGGTCTCGTTTTTTTGGTATCAATAATTGAAACAATTATTGATTTAGACAATTGCTGTTTAAAACAGCAGGAGAATTTTATGAAAAAAGCAATAGCGATCGCATTAATTGTATTCGGGTTGGTGGCCATTATTGGCGGCGTCATTATGCTGTTTGGTTTAAAAGGTGACGATACTGCGTCCGTTGCTTATCCACATACAGTGCTGCCAATGACTCAGAAATTGTCTTAATAAGCATTTGATAAGATGGTTTTAAGAAAATTAGAGAAGATTTAAGAAGGGTAGAGACAGGGTTTATAAAGGGTATGGTACTAAAGGCTAGTAGTATGACTTAGCCCGTAATAGGCTTGCAATAAGGGGTTCAAAGCCCCATAGATAAAGATATCTTAAATATTTTTTGGTTTTGTGAGTTATGGTGAATAAGTCGACAACGATAGCCGCGGATGATAAACAAGCCCGGCTCAAGCATTTGATTAAACGTATGCCTAATTTACCAGGCGTGTATAAAATGCTGGGTAAAAATGGCGATATCTTATACGTGGGTAAAGCAAAATCGCTAAAAAATAGAGTCAATAGCTATTTTGCCAAAACCATCGATCACCCTAAAACTCGCGCTTTGGTTTCACGTATTCACAATATTGAGACCATTATTACCCGCAGTGAGACCGAAGCACTGCTACTAGAACAAAACCTAATTAAAGAGCATCGTCCGCCTTATAACGTTCTACTACGCGATGATAAGTCGTATTTGTATGTTTTCATCTCAGCCGATCAGCCTTACCCTAGATTGGCGTATGGGCGCGGCAAGGCCAAGCATCAAAAAGGCAAATTCTTTGGTCCCTTTCCTTCAGCGCATGCGGCCAAAGAAACCTTAACCTTAATGCAAAAGATGTTTCAGATGCGCCAGTGCACCAATACCTTTTTTCGTCAGCGCAAGCGTCCGTGTCTGGAATATCAGATTAAGCGTTGCCGAGCACCCTGTGTGGGTTTGGTATCGCCGGAAGAGTATGCCGAGGATGTGCAAAATACCATCCGCTTTTTAAAAGGCGACTCCAGTGATATCCATTCTGCTTTAATCGATAAAATGGAAGACGCCGCTGAAGAGCTGGAGTTTGAAAAAGCGGCTTTCTACCGTGATCAACTGTCTATGCTACGTGAGGTACAATCTCGTCAAGCGGTCTATACCGTGAAGGGTGAGGCAGATGTTATATCTATTGCCAGTCAGGCAGGGATGACCTGTGTTAATGTGCTCACCGTGCGTGGCGGGCGCGTATTGGGCGGTAAAAATTATTTCCCTGACGTCGACAGTAGTGAACCTATTAACAGTAACTTATCGGCGTTCATTACCTCCTTTTATTTCCAGGTCACCGACGACTTACCGCCAGAGATTATCATCAGTCACGAGTTGCCGGATCAGCAGGCTTTGCAGGAGGCACTAAGCACTCATTTTGAGAGTAGAACGGTCATTAAGACCAATGTGCGTGAACACCGAGCCGAGTGGTTAGATTTGGCGAAATTGAATGCCCATAATGCCTTGAAAACCAAACTTGGTGACTACCTAGAGTTGCATGCCCGCTTTGGCGCGCTAAAAGAAGTGCTACAGCCGGTCACTGAAGCTAACATTGATAGAATTGAGTGTTTTGATATTTCGCATACCATGGGTGAGGCAACCATCGCCAGCTGTGTGGTATTTGATCAGGGTGGAGCGCGTAAACGGGACTATCGTCAGTATGCCATTCATGGGGTACAAGACGGTGATGATTATGCAGCCATGGCTCAGGCTTTGACCCGTCGCTACAAGAAACATCCCTTGCCCGACATTCTATTGATTGATGGCGGTAAAGGTCAGCTTAATATGGCCAAAAATGTGCTAACTGAGTTGGGCATCCTAAACGACACCTTGCTGATTGGGGTAGCGAAAGGGGAGGGACGTAAGGCGGGTCTTGAAGTGTTGCACTTTATTGATCATGAGCCGTTAGACTTGCCTATGGACTCAAAAGCGCTGCATCTAATTATGAATATCCGCGACGAGGCACACCGTTTTGCTATTACCGCGCACCGTAAAAAGCGCGATAAACGTCGCTCTTCTTCAGTGCTAGAAGCGATTCCGGGACTCGGAGAGAAGCGTCGTCGTGATTTATTAAACCACTTTGGTGGCTTACAGCAGTTGTTAGGTGCCTCTCAGCAAGAGCTGGAGGGGGTAAATGGCATTGGTAAAGTGATGGCCAATACCATTTATAAAGTGTTGCATGAGTAATTTTTAACGGTTTGCTGCTTTGCCTATTAAAAATAGCTACTTGTCATCAAAACGGTTGGCCACTTGTTCACGCAACCAAGACTTTAAGTCTTCTGACATATTGGCCAACTGCTCGCTGAGATAATCATCGATTCGACTCTCTAACTCTTTAATAAAGTCAGCATCAAGCTCAGCTTTTGGAGCGGTCGTGTCGAAGGCAAATGATGCTGGAGCAGAGATCTCTGCTTCAGTCTCATTAACCTCAGCAGTAGGTTGCGACTCTGAGGGTTCGACAGGGGTGTCAGAAACTTCTGTATTAGAGCCTTCAGCTGTATCAAGGTCTTCGGTCTCTACAAGCGCATCAGTATCCATAGCGCTCTCAGTGTCCGCTCCGGCATCTATACTGCCTTCTACCAGTTCAGTATCCGCTACCTGCATCGCCTGTGGATTTTGAACCAGAGTTTCATCTGTTTCTAATTCAGACTGCACTAAAGCATCTTGCTCTGCCTGCTGCTCTTCATTTAATAAGCGCTCCGCTTCCAAAGCCTCAAGCTCGGCTCTTTCTGCCTCTAAGCGCTCCGCCTCTAATCTTTCTGCTTCTAAGCGAGCTACTTCTTTTTCCGCAGCCACCTCAGCATTAATAGCGTCGATATGAGCATGCAAATCGGGTACTGTAAATTCGAAGTTCTCTAAGTCCGTCTCCGCGTCAAGCAGCTGCATAATATCTTCAAACTCTTGTAGCAAGGCGTCTTTAACCGCTTGTGGGGCATTGCTCCAGCGATGAGAGAATTGGTGTGAGAACGCAACTTGTGCCATATTAATGTGTCTCCATCAGAGTTTGATAAGGGGAAATAAGAGGGATTATGCGATAGAACTTATGTGGTAAAGCTTAAGCGGTAGACTGAATTAATCCGACCAACGCGCGAAAATCAAAGAGCCATTGGTACCACCAAAACCAAAGCTATTAGACATCGTATAGTTAAGGTTGGTCACACAGCGCGCTGCATTGGCCACATAGTCTAGGTGGCACTCTTCATCAACATTTTCTAGATTGATGGTAGGCGGTACCGTCTGATCTAACAAAGCATGGATACTAAAGATAGCTTCGATAGCCCCGGCGGCGCCTAATAAATGACCAGTCATAGATTTAGTTGAGCTCACCAGTAAACGGTCTTTGCACGCTTCAAATATACCTTCAATAGCCTTGGATTCAGCCACATCTCCAGCTGGGGTACTGGTACCATGGGCGTTGATATAACCAATTTCACACGGGTCAATCCCCGCATCGTTAATGGCCATAACCATGGCTCTAGCGGCTCCATCACCATCCGCTGGCGGCGCAGTAATATGATGTGCATCGTCGCTCATACCAAAGCCTGCTAGCTCTGCTAAGATAGTGGCACCGCGTGCTTTGGCATGCGCCAGACTCTCTAGCACCAACACTCCCGAACCGTCTCCCAATACAAAGCCATCACGATCTTTATCAAAGGGGCGGCTAGCACGGGTTGGGTCGTCATTGCGAGTAGATAAAGCGCCCATGGCGGCAAAGCCTGCCATACCCAGAGGGCTAGAGCCTTTTTCACTGCCGCCAGCCAACATAACATCACAGTCGCCATAGGCAATTAAGCGAGCGGCCAATCCAATGGCATGGGCAGCCGAAGTACAGGCTGTTGCGGTCGCTAGATTCGGACCACGCAAGTTATGCTTAATGGCCACCATACCTGCGGCCATATTAATAATTGAGCCAGGCAGTGAAAAAGGAGAGACGCGGCGTGTTCCTTGATTGGCTAGGGCATCGCGGTTGTCTTCTAAAGTTTGTAGCCCGCCAATACCTGCCCCAATGATGACACCAAAGCGGTCCGAATCCACGTTTTGCACCGGAGCCGATTCAGCTGATACTTGCTCAATAAAGCCGGCTTGCTTTAGCGCCATGCTGGCAGCAGCTACGCCATAATGAATAAAGGCATCATATCGACGGGCTTCTTTGGCGGCCATAAATTGACTGGCATCAAAGCCTTCTACGGTGCCTGCAAACTGTGCCCGGTAGGTGGAGGCATCAAAGTGGGTAATCGGCTTAATACCACTTTCGCCCTGGATTAAGCGTTGCCAAGTGCTGTCCACGTCTAAGCCGAGCGGGGTAATTGCGCCCATACCGGTAACCACTACGCGCTGATGGTCAGCCCGATTAAAATGAGCCGGCTTACTGCCAGCTGTGGCGCTATTTAAAGTTTGGGGTGTATTTGTTGTGGGCTGACTCATGATATTATTGCCTTATTCCTTAGCCGGTCCTTGTTGCTAAGCGAGACTTGAAAGGGTCATCAAGCTGCTAATTATACTCACTAAGATTCGCCATGAACTTTTAGTTTAGCGGCAAATGCACATTGCTTCATACGCGCTGACTGTACCACTGCATCGCGCTCACCAAATAAGCGTGAAAGTTTGGCATCGCGTGCGTTATTGTTGGTGCTTTTGCCAACACCAATGTTGATGTTAGGAGAGATGCCCCAGCGTCCAGCAGAGACACCAACCCCAATACCTGTTGTGGTCAATCCTGAGTAGTTTCTACTTTCGGTATTAATATAGGATTGAATGCGCTGATATTCTTGAGACAGCGTCGAACAGTCATAATTTTGATAAGTGCTTGGCGGAATGTACTGCGGGGTAACATTACCCGTGCTGGCACAGCCACTGATAACTAGGATGCTGCCAACCACTGCAGCAGAAGTCATCAAAGATTTTACGCTAAGTTTTGGCATAGGAGCTCCTAAGTTTATAATTGCTTTAATTCAGATTATACAGGGAATAGACGCCTTACTTATAATAGAATTACTAGCGGTTTTGACTGCCAAGTGCCACTAGTAGCTGTTAATAGCTGCTGGACTACATAAAGTTGCCAGGCTTTACGAAAGCTAAGATGAAAATAGCCACGTAAGCAATGAAAGCGATAAAAATACCAGACTTGCTCTGTGCCGGTGTGGCCGTCGCTCTAAAGGCTTTAATACTAGCACTTATTGCCGCTATGAGTAATATAATTTTGGCAGCCACCCATTGTAGTGGGGCATTGGCTGACAGTAGCGGCATGACGTTCAATATTCCTGAGATAATTAACAGGGCATAAACCACATGGCTAGCAATTTTCCCTTTTTTATCAAAGCGGGTGCCTTTGGCCATCACCAAGTAGCTTTGCCATAAAAAAAGCACCACAGTGATTACCGCCATTAACATATGTAAGTGTTTCATAGATTCCTCTGGCCAGTTGCCTAGAAAGTTAAATAAGTGATTTCAAAAATTAGGCTTTATTCAAAAGTTAGTTTTTATTCTGACCGGCACAAAGAGGGCTGGCAGGTACCGTCTGGTTCTGTTGTTGCCACTCGTCTGGACTGTAAGCGTGGATAGCCAAAGCATGAATGCTACCGCCTTGACTGGTCATTAACTCATTCATTAGTCCATAGATAAACTGGTGTCTGGCAACGCGTCTTTTGCCCTCAAATTCAGGGCTGACCACAGTTAGCTTAAAATGACTTTCTTTACCTTCAAAATAACCGGCATGATTCATAGACTCATTAACCAACTCGCTGTGAGTAGGGTTAAGTGCTTCGATGCGCTTTAATATTTCAGTATGGGTTTGCACGCCCTTTCTCCTAATGATGGATACGACTGCTATCGATTGTTAATAGGTGACTCACTAGATGGCTGATAGTTGTTAATCAGTCAATAAAGAACCCGCTAATTCACTAAATACGTGGGTCACTATAGTAGCTATATAACCTGAGTTCGGGATAAGCAGGTCAAAAAAAAGCAAAAAAAAGAAGTCCAAAATTGTTAAAGTTAAGGTACCAACAAAAACTCAACAAAAAGGACTTCTTACATGGACAACCTAACCGAATTATACTGCCATATTGACGACTTTTACCAAGCATTCAAACCACAATTTGAACGTCAGCTGATCGAAAATGGGACAAAGCGATTAAGAGCATGCAAGATAAGTGTACCAGAG
>NZ_FUGE01000157.1 GCF_900162825.1 Psychrobacter piechaudii | reverse complement strand
CAGGATCTATTAATTCACTAAATTGTTCTAGGGTGTCTGGAATCCTTTTATGCGTCTCATTAATAGCGTCTTGTAGTCTCATAGTAAAATAGCCCATCTACTTATTAGATGGGCTATTTTATTACTTTTATTGAGTTTTTGCCTTAACTGACTGGCATTAGGCCTAAGCTGGGTTTTTATGGTCGTTTGAAATTATCAAGTTAACGGTTAATAAATTAGTATGATAATTCAGCGCGACGGTTTTCAGCATGAGAGGCTTCATCAGTACCAGTAGCCACAGGACGGTCTTCGCCATAGCTAATGGTTTCAACGCGAGCATCGGTAACACCTTGAGAAGCTAAGTAGTTTTTAACGGCTTGGGCACGGCGTTCACCTAGAGCATGGTTGTACTCACGGCTACCGCGCTCATCCGTATGGCCAGCAACTAACACAACGGCATCAGGATAATTCTTTAAGAAGGCAACTTGTTCGTTTAGAACATTCGCAGCTTCGGCATCAATGGCACTGCTGTCAAAGGCGAAATGAACAATGCCACGTACATTTTGGGCAGCGGCTTGGACTTCTGCTGAGTTATTTACTAAAGGACCGGTTTGATAGGCTGCGTTACCTGGCACTGCCATAGGAGCTACTACAAACTCAGAAGTTTGAGGTTTGCTAGCACAGCCCACTGTGGTTAAAAGAGCCGCTGAAAGTAGACTGATTGCCGAAATTTTTAATGATGAATACATATTAGATCCTTAGATTCCTAAAAAGTGTTGTGAGCTTATGTTCTTACTTATGTTGTTGTAACTTGCTCATTAACCAACACCACATGAATGGCCAAATACAATTATTGTAAATATAGCACATTTAAAAGCAGATGTTACTTTATGTAAGTAGTTTTACTGTAAATTTATATCAGGATAATGACAAAGTTTCAAAAATTAAACAAGCATTTTATCTGACTAATGCAGCGGTAAAGGCGAGTATTATTGTAAAACTTCAATAAAAGTCCTGGTTCTTCACACTACCATCTATATTTATCAAAATTTTCAGGGTTGGCCCAGTATTTGGCATTCAGCCAATCGGGTCGCTGTTTATAGTCATAGAGGTTAAATTGCCAACTCACAAAATCTGGTACCTCATCAGAAGTTTCAATGGGGTGAGCAATATAGCCTAAGCAAGTAAAGTTAAGCTCACTTAATGGCGTATAAGTCAGTAATAAGCTTTGTTCAGCAAATAAATCTCGTAGTCTAATAGCAATAGTGTTATAGGTTGCAACACTAGCTTTTGCCTGAGTCTTATCCGTATTAGATTCAGAATTCAGATAGAAAGGCTGTACCAAACATCCGAGCGTATAGTGTTTATTGAAGGGCATAGCCTCAAACTCAGTCAGTGTTAAGCTATCAATGACAAGGTTTGGATGCTCTTTTATTAATAACTGACAAAGTAGCTCATTGATCTGATGATCACTCACTAACAATATACAAAATGGCGAGCTGTCTTGTTGGTTACTTTGTGCTTCAGACTCTAGAGGCAAGGTCAATTGATGCACAACTTGTAGAATATGGGCAGCCATAGCATTTAGATATGAGGTGGTTTTTGGGTCGGGTGTTAATGACATAGTTTACACTTTAAAGAATGAATTATTTGCCGAGCTAGAACAATAGAGGCAGTAGGGTATAGATAACATATTTTACCCCTAATGTGTTTAAAAACAGGCAGAATGTTACAATATAAAAGCTACTATTACCGCTAAATAAAGACCACCAAAAAATAAAGAGATCCCTATGACAGATTTAATTAATACTGATGCCAAAGACAATGCCATGATTGTGGATAGCCTAATGCCAGATGCTCCAGAGCATAATCCTGAAGCGGTTGAGGCAACGGCTGATAATGGCATACAGAAGATCTATCTAAAAGATTATACCCCGCCAAGTTATTCGGTGGAAAAAGTAGAGTTGGACATCAAGCTTTTTGAAGATCATGCCACGGTCGACAGCGTGTTGACCATGAAAAGACAACATCCAGGAGATTTGGTGTTGTTGGGTCAAAATATGGAACTGTTAGCGATTAGTATCAATGATGAGGCGTTGGTAGAAGGTGATTATCAGCTTGATGAAGGTCAGTTGACTGTCTCTGATGCCCCAGATGATGCTGTGGTAAAAATCTGTGTGCATCATCAACCACAAAAAAACACTGAACTTGAAGGGCTGTATATCGCTGGAGAAGGCGATGAGGTTATGTTTGTAACCCAGTGCGAGCCAGAAGGCTTTCGTAAGATAACCTATTATCCAGATCGTCCAGATGTTTTATCGGTATTTACCACTCGCTTAGAGGCGGATAAGAAGTTTCCTACCTTATTAGCCAATGGGGATCTTATCGAGTCAGGAGAGGTGGCGGGGGACAGCAATCGGCACTATGCGATATGGCATGATGTCAGCAAGAAACCAAGCTACCTATTTGCTTGTGTCTTTGCGAATTTAGCAGTATTAGAGGACAGCTATACCACCATCGAAGGTCGTGATGTCAAACTACAGATTTATGCAAAAGCGTATGATATTGATAAATGTCATGTCGCGATGCAAGCGTTAAAAGACTCCATGCACTGGGATGAGGTTAATTACGGTAGAGCCTATGATCTCGACCGTTATATGATCGTGGCAGTGAGCCAGTTCAATATGGGAGCGATGGAAAACAAAGGTCTGAATATCTTTAATACCTCTTGTGTACTATCAAGTCCTGAGACCACGACTGATGCACGCAGCTTTAGCGTGAAATCTATTATTGCTCATGAATACTTTCATAACTGGACTGGAAACCGTGTGACTTGTCGCGATTGGTTCCAGTTGTGTTTAAAAGAGGGGCTGACAGTCTATCGTGATCAGTCCTTCTCAGCCGATCATCAGTCGCCTGCTGTGCAGCGCATCGATGACGTGTCTATGTTACGCGCGTATCAGTTTACCGAAGATGCAGGTCCTTTGTCACACCCACCGCGTCCAAGCAGCTTTGTAGAAATCAATAACTTCTATACCACCACGGTCTATGAAAAAGGGGCAGAGGTGGTACGTATGTTGGCCAATACTTTAGGTGAGGAGTACCGTCAAGGAACAGACACCTACTTTGAGCGTTATGATGGTCAGGCAGTGACTGTGGAGGACTGGCTATCGGCATTAAGTGCCCAAGGTAAATCTGTTGAACACTTCATCGACTGGTACACTCAGCCGGGTACACCTGAGGTATCAGGTCATCAAAGCTTTGAGTTAGGGGAAGGTAATGTTGGCAAGCTGACAGTGACTTTATCGCAAAAGACGCGTCAGGTAGAAGGCTATGAGGCACCAAAAGCATTGCCTATTCCTGTGGCTACAGCCTTATTTGATAGAAGCAGTGGCGAGCTAATTGAAGAGCGCTTGTTAATGCTAGAAAAAGAGACACAAGACTTCGTGTTTGACAATGTGAGCACAGTAGAGGGTGTTGAGCCGATCGTCTCTGTATTGCGTGATTTTAGTGCTCCGGTACAAATGAAGTATCAGTATAGTGAAGCAGATTTGGCCTTCTTATTGGCTCATGAAACCAATGGCTTCAACCAGTGGCAAAGTGCCCAAGCCTTGGTAAATAAAATATTACTGCAAAATAACGAGCCAGACGTATATCTACAAGCGGTCAAAAAAGCGTTCTTAAGTTTGGTGCAAGAAGATGCGATGTTAGCGGCTAGAATTCTAGATATTCCTGCTGAGCGTGAGCTTGCTTCAGCGGTTAATAGTGATTATCAGCCAAGCATTATGAAGCAAAAGCGTGACCAGCTAAAAGCCAATCTAGCACAGTATATGCTCGATGATTGGCAACAGGTCTACCAGCAGTTACCCATAGAGGATTATGAAGACACGCCGCAAGCCAGAGGTAAGCGGGCACTACGTAATGTGGTGCTGGATATGGCGCTTACTGCCGGTGTTGAAGAAGCACATGACTGGGCTTACGAGCAGTATCAAACTGCCCGCTGTATGACTGAGCGTTTGGGAGCTTTAAGTGCCATGGTCAACTATGAACATCCTCAAAAGCAAGCGGTACTTGATGACTTCTATCAACGCTTCAATAAAGAAGCTTTGGTAATGGATTTATGGTTTAGTGTCCAAGCTGGAGATGAAACTGCCTCTATTGCTGATATTGCAGCCCTTATTGAGCGTAAAGATTTTGATTGGGGAACGCCTAATAGAATCCGCGCTGTTGTGGGTAGCTTTGCTGCACAGCCCACCAAGCTGTGGACTAAAGAGGGCCTGCAAACCTATATTGCTGTGGTAAAAAAGCTAGATGAAACTAACCCAGTATTGGCCTCGCGTTTATTACAAACCTTATCACGCTGGTATACATTGGTAGAGCCTGTACGCACAGAAGCTAAGCAGCAATTGCAACACTTAAGTAAGCAGGTTAAGTCGAAAAACGTTACTGAAAGTCTGCATACGATTTTGAAGGCGGGCTAGTCTAAAGCTTGTTGTATCTCTTTATATGAGTAAAAGCTTATATAAATAAAAACGCCCAACATATTATGTCGGGCGTTTTTTTATAAGTATTGAAAGCTATAGAAGCTAAATTAGCGGTTAGGTAGTACATCCTTAACGGTGTTGCGTAAGTTGCGTAAAGAGGCAACCGTACTGTCCCAGTCTAAGCAGCCATCAGTAATAGACTTACCGTATTCAAGCTGGCTTAAATCGCTGTTTAGTTTTTGATTACCACCTTTTAAGTGACTTTCAATCATAAGCCCCATGATAGATTTGTTACCATTACTGATTTGCTCAGCTACGTTTTGGATGACCATAGGCTGCAAATAAGGGTCTTTACCTGAGTTAGCATGGCTTGAGTCAATCATGATTTTTACCATGGCATTGCCTTTTTCTAGCTCATTTTCAGCCTGTTCGACAGAAGACTGATCATAGTTTGGCTTACCGTTACCACCACGCAGTACTACGTGAGCGTATGGGTTACCTTTTGACTTGATGATACAGACCTGACCATCGCTAGATAAGCCTAGGAAGTTATGACCTGATTTGACTGCATTCATTGCATTCACTGCGACAGTCATACCGCCATCAGTACCGTTTTTAAAGCCAACAGGGCACGATAGGCCAGAGCTCATTTCACGGTGGGTTTGGCTTTCAGTAGTACGTGCACCAATGGCTGACCAGCTGATTAAGTCTTGTATGTACTGCGGTGTATTAGGGTCCAGTGCTTCTGTGGCACAAGGTAGGCCTTTTTCATTTAAATCCAATAATAGCTTACGGGCAGTACGCAGACCCTTTTCAATATCAAAGCTATCGTTCATATCAGGGTCATTAATTAGACCTTTCCAGCCCACAGTGGTACGCGGTTTTTCAAAGTAGACACGCATCACGATGTAGATACTGTCTTTAAGCTCGTCTGCAAGCTTAACCAGTTTATCCGCATATTCATGAGCCGCTTTAACATCATGAATAGAGCAGGGGCCAACCACCACTAATAATCGCTTATCGGTGCCATCTAGAATGCTCTGGATAGTAGTACGACCCGTCAGTACCGTGTTATATGCAGTTTCAGATAGCGGATACTCGGCTTTTAGGCTATTAGGAGTAATTAAAGGGATAAACTTTTCAATATTCACGTCATCAATATCTGCTGTATGGGTAGTCGAGTTTATAGTCATATTTATATTGCCTAGTTTAAAATATTGTTAAAAAAATTGGGAAGTTAATTTTTGGTATAACGTTATAAGACAAGTTGTGATAATCATAAGAAATAACTTATAAGCTTAAATATCATAGAGTTATGTAGCCCGTTCTGAGCTAAAGCTTGTTAGCTTAAATAAGTCATAACTTTTAGTTAGGGATAACTTTATTATGGAGGGTTATTCTATGATTGACAAGTGTTAAGCTATCCTTATTGCTTCATATAGGGAATGACCCCTACAAATTTTTGTTATACTGTGGGCTCGATTTGACGATTTATATCATGCCTCCCATACCTAAAGTTTAAATTCCTTCTAATCCTTTGATATTAAAGTAGAGTTAGCTATGTTAGCAAGTGCTTCAGGGCAAGTTAAGCCTATAAACACTCAAGACCCCACCAAGCCGCTAGTGATTGGCATAGTTGCAGGAGAAGCTTCAGGCGACAGCTTGGGGGCAGACTTTATGGCCCAAGTCAATGACCTCATTGAAGATGTGGTCTGGGTAGGAGTAGGCGGGCCTAAGATGAAGTCACAGGGCCTGCAGTCTTTATTTCCCTTAGAGCGCTTAGCAGTAATGGGTTTGGTAGAGGTAATGTCGCAGCTCCCTGATCTATTAAAGGCGCGAACAGAGTTGGTTTCTGCTTTTATTGACGCCCAAGTAGATTGGTTTATTGGCATTGACGCCCCAGACTTTAATTTGAGAGTAGCCAAAAAACTAAAACCAAAAGGTATCTTTTGTGTGCAGTATGTAAGCCCCTCAATTTGGGCTTGGCGAGAGTCTCGTATTGAGTCGATAAAGAAAGCCACCCACTTAGTATTGTGTCTGTTCCCATTTGAGCTTGAGGTTTATCAGCGTCACCATCATCCTGCAGTTTGTGTTGGCCATCCTCTACTACACAATCTGCCAAAAGACTTGGTAGAAATCGAAACTCATGAACAGCGACGTGAGCTGATTTGGAACAACTCAGAGCTGCATAACTTTTTTGCCAATCGTAAAGAAGATATTAGCCAGATGATTTGCTTGATGCCAGGCTCTAGACGTTCAGAGATTAATGCTATTTTGCCCTTAATGTTAAATGCGGTGAGTCGACTGTTATTGGTTGATGAGAAGCTGTGCTTTGTTATTCCCACCATAGATAAGAATCATCAGTACATCGTAAAAGATTTAATAGAGCGTCAAGATGAGTCTTTGAGAAAAGCTGTGGCGGTAGCTTATGATGAAACGCAGCAGCAACAAGACTTTAGCCAGTCCATTATGGCGATGTCAGATCTGATAGTTCTGGCATCAGGGACAGCCACTTTAGAAGCTATGTTACTTAACCGCCCGATGGTCGTGGTATATCAGATGAAGAAACTGACCTATGCCATAGCCAAACGCTTGGTAAAAGTACCTTATGTGTCTTTGCCAAATATCTTGGCAGGAGAAAAGATTGTGCCCGAGCTGCTTCAGGAGCAAGCCAATGGAGACAGTATCTGCCGCACGGTAACACGGTTGATGACACCGCAGGCTTATCAAGAGCAGCTAGACCGTTTAGAGGAGACTTCTACTTGGTTAAAGCAGCAAAGCAGTCAGAGTGCTGTGTCAGCTGTGGTGAATGCTTGGCATGATCATCTCAACCAAAATCTTGTTATTAAGTCACAGGGCTGATACGACCCCTTAACCTCTATTTTTACTAATCACTAAGCAGTTTTTCAATGACCTCTTTTCATAATACTTTAACCGAAATAACCTTACTCTCATCTACCGCCCAAAATAGCTTGCCGATGCCCTTGGGTGCCCCTATTAAAATTGAGGGAAACATCAATCAACAGCTATTAAATAATGAGCTACAAGATCTTCAGCAACTATTAAACACTGCAGTTACTGAGCAAGCTTCTCAGGGTAATAACTTAATAAAGTTTGATATAGGCATTGATGAGGTAGGGCGGGGTCCCTTGTATGGCAGTGTGGTGGTGTCAGGAGCGATTTTACCCCAGATATGGTCTGCTGAAATTGAGCAAAATCCCTTGCAGGATACCGCATTATCTATACTCACCGACTCCAAAAAATTAACCGAGTCAAAGCGTGAGCGTCTTTTTGACCCCATTAAGCAGCACGCTTTGGCCTATATAATTGTTGAAATACCTGCTGCAGTTATTGATGAAGTCAATATTCTACAAGCTACTATGCTTGGTATGAGAGTGGCCGGCGAGCAGCTGATGATTGCGATTGTAGACACCTTGCGCTCAACTGTGACACCTTCAATTGAGCCAAACGTTCGCTTTAATCTATTAGTAGATGGTAATAAATTACCAGATTTAGATTGGTCATTTCTACAACAATATGGGGTAGGTAACTTCTCTGGTTCCAAGTGCTCGGTTTATGGTGAAGCTTGGGTAAAAGGGGACGCTCGTCACAGTGCCATAGCCGCAGCGAGTGTGTTGGCTAAAGTCAGTCGTGACAGACAGCTTATCGCTGATGGCGCTACATACCTAGGCTATGGTCTCGAGGGTCATAAAGGGTATCCTACCAAGGCTCATATTGAGGCCATACAGCAATTGGGTGTATTACCCCAGCACAGACGCAGCTTTAAACCGATTCAGCAGGCTCTTGAACAACACAGATGAAAAAACAGACGCTTCAAGCGTCTGTTTTTTTGGCAATTAATCTACTAAAAGGCTATTTACGCTCAGTTTCAATGGGATGCTGCTTTAAGTGCTGGTGTAGAATTTTGCGTAAAGTTAATACTGCCTCTGGAGTATCTTGAATACTATGACCGCCTTTAATGATTGTTTCTGAGGCAGCTCCTTCAAGATGAGAGCTGGCATAAGGAACAATTCCGTCAGACAAGGCAGGGGTAACTGATTGAGCAATATCAGTAGTAGCCTCTTTGATTTTATTAGCGGCATCTTGACCGGCGCTATTCTCACTGCTTGTTGCTGTGCCGCTTGAGTTCTCAGCTGCACTCACCTCAGTGTCTTCTTCTACGAAGCTTGGCAACGTACTGACACCAGCAGTAAGTACATCAGGAGCTGTCTTATCTGACAAGCTGGTACTAGGCGCTGTTGTCAGCTTCAATCGCATGAATCCATTGTAGATATCCGAGTCTCTATTAGCAATAATGGAGTGATAGGTCACATCATCAGCAATTTGTAAATCTGCAGTCAGCTTCATAAAAGACGACTTGTCACTTAATTGACTGGCTCCGTTTTGGAAATAAAGCGCCCCGAGAGGGTTGCTAGCAAGCTCACCTTCACTGGCAATACTGGCTAGGTTACCAGTAATGGTTTGGATAAAGCCAAGCGGCAAATGCACCACACGTCTTAACAGCTGGGTAAACCATCTATCAGCGAAATCTGTTCCTCTAAATGGAGCAGAAATAAAGACTGCGGTATCGACACTTTTTAGCTGCTTTAATTGCAATCTATTAAGCACATTCTCTCTATCCAACTCATTGTTAACCAGCTTACTAAGGCGTAAGGTGCTTTGCTCTTGGCTCAAGCGGTGGAAGTTATCTTGAAGGTTTTCATTAGAAACCAACATGCGTCCAATAACTGCGCCCATGCTATGACCAATCAATACTGAGTTTTGACTGGCTATATGCTGTGAGTTAGGATCATTAATTTTGTAGGCGCTCTCAATGAGCTCTTGTATTCTGTAGCGGTTTTCTAAAATGGGAATATTTGTGGGATAAAATATTTGCCATACTTGATAGTTATCGCGCAGTTCATCATCACTGGCAATATCGTTGGTAATACTGATCCAAGTGGCTGGGCTTGAGGCCAATCCATGCAACATAATGATAATGCGTTTATTGGGGTCATAAGGCTCAAGCATGAATAGCTGAGGCAACACTAAACTTTGCTGCTTAGATAATAGGTTGAAGTAGCCTACGTTATCTAATCTATTTTCAGCCAACCACATGCCATAACTTGCGGAGAAGTTAGCCGCTAAATAGTAAGGTTTACCAAGAATATCCACACTTTCAGTATGATGTGGGTTGTATAAATTAATGTCGTAACGGTTACTGTCTAAAACCTCTTTTAGGGTAGTTCCATGGGGAATTACCAAGCTGGTCAACAGTAAGTTGCCGGTCAGATGAATTCTATCGAGTGGGTTTTCTGAGTTTAGTTTTTTATTGTCTGAAGTGATTAGGCCTTTTACGGAAGTATCCAGACGCTCGTCAAATAAGGTGACGTAGCTAATACCAACACCTTCACGTTCACTGATGCTATTTAGGCCAGAGAAGCTTAAGTCATGGCTGGCATAAAGCGCATCAATACTCTTGTTATGAGTTTCAGTGTTTTGTAGGTACTCAGGTTCATTGGGCAAATAAAGATCGATAGAAGTAGTTACCCCTTGTTTGATTGAAGACTCAAAATCAGTAAAGGCTTCATCATCATTACCAGATGAGGTTGAGGGTTCTCCTTCCTTTTTAGCCGCTCGAGTGTTAGCTAGGTATTTATCTTGCTCAATAGGCGGAAAGGTAAAGTTAAGAACCTTTATTTGATCTCCGTATTTAACCCCATTAGCATCGTCTAATTCATTGGTTTTAGAGGATTGGCTATCACTGACTAGCTGTGTATTGATAAACGACGTTACTTTATCCGCTTGCTGAGTATAATCCTTATTAGCATATAACTGCTTGAGCAGGGCATCAGAGGCGGCTTCATAGACATCCTGAGTTTGAATGTCTAAGTTACTCGATAATTTATTAGGTTTATTTTTTATATTAAGCTGTGTCGCGGTACTAGGATTTAACTGAGCATAGAATAGATAGGCGTAACTGTATTTAATGGCACTTAATAAATTATCTCGATAAGCGGTATTGCACTCCCGTAAATACAATAGAAAATCCGCATATTGTTCCTCCGTTTTAGGGGCATTGGCATAGTAAGGATCAATAGGAGGGCGGGTGATTCTTTGGACACATTTCTCAGATTCAGCAATGGATTTAGCTTTGGCTAAGTGCAGCTCGGCCAATAATGCCAAATGTTCTTTATTATTCTTGTTTAAGATGCCTTTATCCACTCTATTAAGGCATTTATTAAAGTCCTTCAAACACTGATCTTGAGGCATACCTATCGAAAGCAGTTGAGAGGTGCTTTTATTACTTAAGTCAGACCGAGTAACAATATTACCTCGGTTATTGGCAATGGTTCTACTGGAGTCTTTTTGGCTAACAGAAACGGTGCTACAAGAAGCCATAACTAAAACGCTTGAGGCTAAAGCAAGGCATGTAGCCAGTTTAGATGTTTTGAAATTACTATGCATAAATAGGGCCATAATCAATGACTTAGACAATAAAACAGTAATGTTTTATTTATTTAAATAAATAGCGACAAAGGGTGGTTGTCAAAATTAATAATACCTTATTTTTGAGGAATTAGTATGACAATAGCAAAGAAAACGTCAGGCAGGTGCAGGTCGTAGATAAGTGATAATTGAAAGTTTAAGAGATAATAGAGTAGGTACCAAAACAATAAAGCCACAATTAAGTGGCTTTATCTTTAAGCAAAATCAAATCGGCTAGTCCCTATAAAAAGAACATCTTGCTATCTTTTCATTGGCTTTTTATTAACCTTATTTGGCCACAGGTAAGTCCCAAATATAGTATTTACCTGCTTCTACAATTTCAATTTGCTTAGCAATAGTGGCATCATTAGGATGTTTTTGCTGTAAAGCTTTCAAGCGAGATAGCGCTGCAGGGCGGTTGTCATTAAGCAAGTCTGCTTGTGCTAAACTTTGCTCAGCTTCTTTATAGCTTTGAGAAGCCGCTTTCATTAAGTATTTTTTACCCTCTTTAAAGCCACCGCCTTCAGACAGCATCATGCCATAGATAAAGTTTGCCTCAGCACTTTCAGGCTGTCTATCGATTGCTTTAGCGATAAAAGTACTACCACGCACTGCAAAGTCAGAGCCTAAGTCTAAGTTACGACCCATGCCGTTTAATTTAGCAGCTCTTAGTAAAACTTCGTATGAAGCATTTTCATCTTCAGCAAAAGGACGTAGCCACTGCTCTAACTCTTTTAACTTCTCTTTGGCATAGTAAAGATCAGATTTACTATTGAAGTTTGGTGGATAGTGACGAGCATTGGGGCTGATTTCGTCAATAAAATCATCTAATAAGCTCACATCCAACTGATCATTCGGGTTGATACGAGTTTTAGGGATTACTACTGTGGCAATGTAGTTAACATCTGATACCGAAACCGTTGGGGTAGGAATACCAGGTAACTGGGTCGCTGTGATGTCTACCGAATTAATTAAAGGATCATTTCTTAATTCATTGGCATCATACTTAACCTTGAAAACTTTACCACCTGTGGTGTCTGCCTCGATGGCAGCAGCTGTATCAGTAGTATCATCTACTACCACTGCGCTGCCAGGAGCTGTGCTAGTACCAGAGGTGGGTAGAGACTCACAGCCTGTAGCGACCAAGCTTATTAAAAAAGCGCTTGAAATAAGTTTAGCAGATACCGATTTATTCATTATTAGGTCCTTATAATCAATATTAATTAATGATGCGGGTTATATATCCAAAATTAGACAACTAGAACAGCAGTTCAATTTATCCGACTATTTGATAATCATTGGCTCAACACTCTGATAAATATCGACTCCACAATTGAACTCGCCAGCTAGAATTATTCAGTATAATAAGTGCTATAAGATAGCAACTTTATAGAAGGCATTAAAGGGGTCAGTTGTAAACTTTGATTATCATTTACTAGTAAGAAGGTTATTTTATTTAGTTTAATAAATCGTTAAATAACAACCCTTCCAACTCGAAATCTACAAATGATAAGCCAAGCCCTTCATGCGATTGGCCATCCAGCGCATGGACACTCTAACAGGGGCTGAAAGTGCTTTACCACCATGATTAAGGGCAGCCTCACGATGCTCAAGTTCTTCGATATTCATTTGGGCCAAAATCTCTTTACTGCGAATATCTTGTTCTGGCAATAAGCTTATGTGCTCTTGTAAATGCTCACTAACTTGAGCTTCTGTCTCAGCCACAAAACCCAAGCTAAATTCATCAGAAATAAGACCAGCAATAGCACCTAGTCCAAATGACAGCCCATACCAAACTGGGGTAAATACGCTAGGGTGGCTGCCCAATTCATCCAGACGAGTCTCACACCATACCAAGTGATCAATTTCTTCATCAGCAGAATGTTGCATGGCTTGTTTAACTTGACTGTCTTTTGCGGTAAAGGCTTGACCATGATATAGGCCTTGAGCGCAGACTTCACCGGTGTGATTAATACGCATAAGCCCCGCCACATGGCGAGACTCATTGATAGAAAGCTCAGGCATTTCATCAGAGCTGACAGGTAGGGGGCGCGCAGTCTGATTTGAATGGGGGATTATGGAGCGCAAACTGCTATCAAAGCCAACAATAGCACGATCAATAATACTCAAATTTTTTGACATAACGAGCCCTTATCTACTTGTTATTGATTTAATGTCGTCAATATTTATTTACTATTATCACTGTTTAGCCAGTTATTAATACAATCCTAGTTACTAACTTAAACCTAGTTAACAACACTGATTAATACAGATACTGGCTAAGCGTGCGATAATTATAGAATGTTCAACTCAGCTTATTTAAGCTCAACTGAAGCTCCATTTTCAATATTTGCATAGACTTCAAGTACGTCCCAGTTGGTCAAACGTACACAGCCTGCAGAAGCTTGACGGCTAATACCTTCTGGAACTGGCGAGCCATGGATACCATAAGAAGGTTTAGATAAGCCCATCCACACCACACCTACAGGGTTATTAGGTCCTGGAGGAAGCATGAACACTTCTTTTTTATCGCCACTTTTCACAGTAGATTTATACCAAGGCATTTTCACTTTATTAACAATCTTGAAGGTACCCGTCGGTGATGGAGTTGCTGTACTACCCACAGTCGTTGGATAAGTGGCTACCAATTTATCTCCGTTATAGGCATATAAAGTTTTGGTTGCCTTGTCAGCTACCACACGATTAATTTTAGCTTTTAATGGGGTGCCTACGTTAATAACCGTGATGGTTTCACCTTCGGTAAAGCTCTTACCTTTGTTTAGCTTTTCAAGATAGCGAACATCCATGTGGAAGCGCTCGCCTAACATCTCTTTAATGTTTTGATAATACAAACCTTTCATCTTAGATTTGGCTTCTGAACCAGAAGGAGTCTGCGCAAAATTGGTGGTGACATCGTCTTTGGTTAAAGTGTATTCAACCAATACCGGCTGATTTGGGTCGATATTCTTGGTCAAAGCACTCCAAGTCGCTGCGTTCATTTTACCAGTGCTAGGTAAGCCTTTCATGGTTTGGAAGTTAGCCAAAGCTTTGGTACTGTTCATACCCCAGCCACCATCGATAGGACCTGGTGAAGCATGGTTCCAATCTAGTAGGGCTTGCATTTTCACAGTCATTGCTGTGTTTCTGCGCATGTTTGGAGTCCAAACCGCACTGTTTACCGCACGAGCATAGTTTGAAAGGTTGGTGGTTTTATAAATTTTACCGTCTTTATTTTCGATACTCTTGATAGAGCCATCGTCTAGATTTGGGGTGGCAATTGCTACGGCCTGGCCCGATTCGACATCATCTTTGTTTTGTTCGGCAATTTCATTGTTGACCTGAGCCTGAATAGCAAAATCGTCAGCATCGTCACTGGCCAATTCGGCGTTGTCATCTGCCTGCTTTGCTTTTTCGGTGGCAGCACTTTGTTTCTGGTTTTCAGTGTCATTGATTAACTTCTGAAGGCTATCTACTGGCTTAGCCTTGGGAGTTGTCTCAGCAATTGCGGAGCCGCTAAAAGCAAATAAGGTAGCTGCAACAGCAGTGGCAAGTAGCTTAGGAGCGAATTTAGTAGGCATTTTGGTAAGGGTAAGTTTAGCGTTCATAGTCATACAGTTATTCACAATAGAAAAGGTGCTGCTATTATGCGATGAAAAGCAGCTAGTGGCAAATGTTTACCACAAAATTGAAAGTAACCGTAACAATTGTGCTATCTAAAGCCCCTCTAAATTTAGGAAGGAGATGCTTCTAGAGTGGGGAAGAGGCTATCACCCTTATTGAAAGGCAATATATTGATTAAAAAAGGACATTTTGATAAATAGAGGGGCAAAGAGTAAAGTGTCGAATGACAGTTACAGTACTTTGTAAAACACCGTGCTTTTCAGAATTTCTACTTTGTAAAATATAGTTCCTTACAATAATAGTCTCTCTTAAACAATGTTGGTTATAATGGAGCAACCTGTAAAGCGGATTCGAGCTTTTTATTAATATCAGATTTTATGATTATCAGATAGAATGAGTCACCAGAAGTTTTACTTTAGAAATTAACTCAGTAATGGGAATAGCAGATTAACTATGTCAACAGACCACTCAAATCTAGACAACACAACCGACTCAAATGCCTCTTTATCGTCACTGGATGCTCAAGCCTTGCTTGCTCAAATCCAAGGGTCTGAAGAAGCAGACTTGTCTCAAGGTGCGTTCGATAACTCGTTAAATGGCGAGTTTGATGAGCTTTTGGCTGCCAGTCATGAGGCTACCGAGTCCCTTTATACCATTCGTGACTTTATCCGCTTTTGTGTAACTCAGCTGCGTACTTATGATGTGGTGGTAGCACAAGGCACCAATGATGTTTTCGCAGAAGCGGCCGCTATTGTATTGCACACCTTATCGCTTGATTGGTCTGCTGATGAGCAAATCCTTGACTGCCGTCTTACCGCTTCAGAGAAAGCTGAGGTGTTGACCTTGTTGCAGTCGCGTATTGTGTATCGTCAACCATTAAGCTATCTGGTTAATTTGGCTTACTTTTGTGATCTGCCTTTTTATGTGGATGAGCGAGTGCTTATTCCAAGATCACCTATCGCTGAATTAATTCGTCAGCAGTTCTATCCTTATTTTGAGACCAACGAGATTGCTCAGCCTTTAGGAGCAGACTCAACGCCAGATCTCCCTTCTTTTTATTTACATGGGCTAGAGAACAAACAGCTTTATCAACCAGAGCGTATTTTGGATCTTTGCACGGGTTCAGCCTGTATTGCGGTAGCCCTTGCCAGCAGATTTAGAGATGCTCTAGTGGATGCGGCAGATATTGATAATTCAGCACTAGAGGTGGCAGCGGTCAACGTAGAACATCACGGTATGGAGCATCAACTAAATCTTATAGAGTCTGATTTATTTGAAAAGATTCCTGCGGAAAATCAGTATGAATTAATTGTCACCAATCCTCCGTATGTTGATGCGGCAGCGATGGCAGAGCTTCCTCCTGAGTTTATCCATGAGCCAGAACATGCACTGGCTGCAGGTCAAGATGGCTTAGATTTAGTTCACAAGATTTTAAATGAAGCTGCAGACTATTTGTCACCAGAAGGCCTGCTAGTATGTGAAGTAGGGGATAGTGATTGGGCATTACGTCAAGCTTATCCTGAAATTCAATTTAACTGGTTGAGCTTTGCCCGCGGGGGTAGTGGTGTTTTTGCTATCGATCGTGATGAGTTACTAAGTCATCGTCATTTATTTGCGGCCCAAGTGGCACAGCTAGATTCGTAACAGTTAAGGTAACGCACTGCCCATCCATAAATAGGACTTGTGAAAGTGACACAGCTTGATAAAGTGGATGGGTAAATTTAATTAGAAAAAATGAGCATAAGTTATGGCAGGGAATAGTATTGGACAGGTGTTTAGGGTAACGACATGTGGCGAGTCACATGGCGAGGGGTTATTGGCGATAGTCGATGGTATTCCCCCAGGTATGGCACTAAGTAGCGCTGACTTACAAGTTGACTTAGACCGTCGTAAGCCGGGCACTTCTAAATTTGCTACCCAGCGCCGTGAGCCTGATGAAGTGGAGATTATTTCTGGAGTGTTTGAAGGCAAAACCACAGGCACTTCGATCGGCTTATTGATACGTAATACCAATCAAAAGTCAAAAGACTACAGCGATATCAAGGATACCTTTCGCCCAGGTCACGCCGACTATACTTATAGCATGAAGTATGGCTTTCGCGACTATCGAGGCGGAGGTCGTTCTTCAGCCCGAGAAACAGCCATGAGAGTTGCGGCTGGCGCAATCGCTAAAAAGTACTTGCAACAGCGACTTGGGATTACGATTCACGGTCATGTGGTACAGATGGGTAATGAAGCTGCAAAGGTACAAGACCCGGCCAATATCGATTGGCAGTTTGTAAATAGCAATCCTTTTTTCTGTGCCGATGCCGAAGCGATTCCAAGATTTGAGGCTTTAATTGAGCGTTTAAGAAGAGAGGGCACCAGCTGTGGAGCAAAGCTTGAGGTTATTGCCTCCGGTGTTCCTGTTGGTTTGGGAGAGCCCGTCTTTGATCGTTTAGATGCTGACATTGCTCATGCCATGATGAGTATCAACGCGGTAAAAGGGGTTGAGATTGGTGATGGTATGAGTGTGGCTGAGCAATTTGGGCATACCTCTCGTGATGAGTTAACACCAGAAGGCTTCACTGCCAACCACTCAGGTGGTATTTTGGGGGGTATCTCTTCAGGCCAAGACATTAAGGTGAGCATCGCCCTTAAGCCCACTTCTAGTATCACCACTCCAGGTAAGAGCATCGATGTAGAGGGGAATGCTATCGAGATGCTGACTAAAGGTCGTCACGATCCTTGTGTCGGTGTTAGAGCTACCCCTATTGCTGAAGCCATGCTGGCCATCGTATTGCTTGATCATTATCTCCGTCATCGGGGACAGAATGCGGATGTTACCCCGCCAGTGTCTGCTATTACTTAAAATCACTGCTTTAAAAGGTCTGCTTGTTGAGAGTCCACTGCTGCGTAAGTAGCGGTGGACTATCGCTTGTAGTGCAGACTGCCTGCATACCTTTGAGTTGGAATAAACACAGACCCAGTCTATTGCTTTAATTTCATATCCTGTCAGTTTTTCGCTCTTTATATTACCTTTGCTTTTTTAAACTTGTTAGATAAGTAGCAGTTTGGTAAAAAGTGCTGTGAAAAATAAAATCAGCACCAATATCTATAGTAAGAAGACATTTAGTAAGATCATATTTAGTAAGCAGTTTAATGTTGATAGCACAATATATAAACGAGGGACGGGGTAAAACAAGCCGATAATAAACTGCAATTTACCCAGTTTATTTTTATCTAGTTTATTAAGGCTTACCCTAGATAAAGGAATAATTATAAATAGAGGTTTTCATGACTGACCAAAATTTTGATAATGATTTAGTGATCAATAACAATATTAATAATATGGAAGCCAATGCTCAGTCAACTCAAGTAACAGACGAGCAGGTTATAAATTGGATAAAATCACGTCGTAGTATTGGCAATTTAACCATACCAGCTCCTAAACCAAATCAACTTGAAGCCGCAATCGAGTGTGCAATGACGGCCCCTGATCATAAAAAGCTACAACCGTGGCGCTTTATTATTACCGAAGGCCCAAGAAGACACGCTTTTGGTCGAGCACTATTAGCAGCAGCAGAAGCAAAAGCACTGCGTGAAGGAGCAGAGCTGGATGAACGTACCGCTGAGAAAACATTAAAGATGCCTCTAAGAGCCCCTATGATAATTACGGTAGTCACCCGTATGCAATATCATGAAAAGGTGCCGGCTTTTGAGCAGTTATTGAGTACAGGAGCCGCAGTGCAAAATCTGATATTGGCCTTAAAGGCACAAGGATTTGATACAGTTTGGCGTACAGGACCTTTAGCCAACGAGCCGGCGGTTAAAAGTTATTTCAATGTGGGATCAGAGGACTACGTCACCGCTTTTGTGTATGTGGGAAGTAGCCATTGCCAAATGCCAAGCCGAGGTAATATCGACACTGCAAACTTCATTGCTCATGACTCAGAGTAAATATATGATTCAGAATAAGTAAATGAACGATTGAATCGCATCATCAACCCCTTATAATAAATACATTTAAAGAAACTTAAATCTGTTAGAACTATAGAGAGCAAGCTTATGTCAGCTGACAAAAAAAATAGTGAAATTGAAGATAAAAACATGGATCAAGCTGAGGCTATAACCAATAAAGATGCTACCGATGACGTAGAGTCGGAGGAAGAGAAGCCTTTATTTAACTCAGGTATTCTAGCCAGCCTTTTTGACAAAGCTACTAAAGTGGGCGTTAAGGCTAAGCGGGATCAATCAGCCCTTAATACTGAAGAGATTGAAAAAAAGGCGCGTAGTAATATGAGTAATCCGGAAGGGGTTACCCCGCCACATCAGCTACGTTTGGCTTTTTTAGGGGGTGGTAGCTTCGGTACAGCTATGTCAAACTTAGCAGCGCGTAATGGTTGTGACTCAACCTTATGGGTTCGTAATAAACGCACGGTTAAGTCTTTGCAAAGAAGCCGAGTGAATAAAAAGTACTTACCAGGTTATACCTTAGATGAGCGCTTGAAGTATGAGCATGATTTAAAAGCTGCTGTGCAAGATAAAGACATTATTTTTGTAGCAGTACCCAGCTCTGCATTTAGAGAGACTCTAAGAAATATTCGCCCTTATTTAACAGGGCAGTCTATTGTGTCTTTAACCAAAGGCATGGAAAAAGATACGTTTAGTTTGATGAGTGATATCATCGAACAAGAGTTGCCAGAAGTGAACTTCGGGGTAATGTCTGGTCCTAATTTAGCGGTTGAGATCATGCAGAATATGCCGTCTGCTTCAGTCATTGCCAGTGACTCAGAATTCCTGCGTCATGCGGTCCAATCTGCTCTGCACAGTGTCTTTTTTAGAATATTTGCCTCCGATGATATTAAAGGCGTTGAGCTTGGCGGTGCGTTAAAGAATATTTACGCTATCGCTATGGGTATGGCAGCGTCTTATAACGTGGGTGAAAACACCAAAGCTATGCTGTTGACCCGTGCACTGGCTGAGATGAGCCGCTTTGGTGTCGCCTCTGGAGCCAATCCTTTAACCTTCTTAGGCTTATCGGGTGTGGGTGACTTATACGCAACCTGTAGCTCAGAGCTAAGCCGTAACTACCGCATTGGTAATATGCTGGGTAAAGGCATGAGCTTGGAGGCAGCCATTAAAAAACTCGGTCAAACCGCTGAGGGGGTCAATACCATTCAGCAAGTGCATGAAAAAGCGATGAAACTGGGTATTTATATGCCCATTACTCATGCATTACATGCGGTTATATATGATGATCAAGCCGCGCTAGGTGTGGCCTTACATCTAATGGAATCTGGCTTTAGAAGTGATGTTGAGTTCGTTATGCCCCATGAATATAGTAATGAAGCATTAAACGCAAAAATAACCGCAGGCATGCCAGATAAATAGGACGAATAAAATTATGAAAGTTATTTTAATGCGTCATGGTGAGGCTGAATATCAAACTCAGCCAGATTCACAGCGCAATCTAACTGAGTTAGGGCAGCAACAGGCCGCTGAGACAGCGCAGTATATTGTAGAGAACTATAATCCTGATGTTTTTGTGGTTAGTCCTTATGTTAGAGCGCAGCAAACCCTTCAGGCGTTAATCGCTCTTAAACCTGATGTGCCTGTGAAGGTGCATTCAGACATTACTCCAGATGATGATGCTATGCAGGCTTTGCACGGCTTAATGGATGTGGAAGGGGAATGCGTGGTCGTGGTGTGTCATATGCCGATTGTGGCAAAAATGGCCGCGCTCCTGACTGCAGAGACGCCGGATCCCTATCAACTGGCGGAAGCCCGCGTATTTGAGGCGGAACTTATTGTAGCAGATATGGGTAATGAAGTTGAGCGTTATGTGCCTAGGCAGCACGTTTAACGGTTAAGCAAAGTCATTCACTGGGCAATTGATTTACCAAGCTTATTTGTTGAATTAATTTGCTGAATTAATTTACTGGGTGAGCTAATTTGCTGAGTAAGGTAATGCTGAACAGTTAGACAGTCAGTTTATTATTAATAAAAGGGGAGGATTATGGACAATAATCGCGATACACGCCAAACTACAAAGCTGCAACAGCCAGATTTAAAGATACCTGTTTCTGGTCAAGATAGTGCCTATCAGCAGCACTCCCAGCTAATAAAGACTCAGTTGAATCCTTCTTCGTCCGTTATCAGTAAATCTAAAGAAGAGTCTTTGATTCGTTATAATCATATTACTTATTTACTGTACGTATTAAGCTACTTTACAGCAGGCTTGCTATGGATAGTCCCTATCATTATGAACTATGCACGCCGTGGGCAAGCTGATTATACTTGGCTATCTACTCACTTTGATTGGCAGATTAAGACCTTCTGGTACAGTATCATCTTTGGGGCGATTGGCATTGTAATGGCTGTGATTGGTTTGGGTGGTTTAGGTCTTGGCGTATTTGCCGATAGCTCCAATGTGGCATTAGGATCAACAGGGTTGGCAGCACTGGGCGGACTTATTTTTCTGTTTGCTTTTATTTGGCATATTTATCGTATTGTCAAAGGCTGGATAGCTCTAACCGACAAAAGACCAGTACCTTGATAAATTAGGGGCTTGCTACAGTGGTTTTTTAGTTGATACTAATCGATGATTTGCTACGATTATACTGGTATAATCAACAGCTTCTGAGTAGAGCACAACTCAATCTTGAATGAAAAAAACTTCATTATTTAAGAGTGCGGCTAATAACAATTCTCTCAATTTACTTACTTCATAACAGGTTATCTAGCGTTATGTCCTACGCCTTATTACGTCCTTTCTTATTTAATTTAGACCCTGAGCAAGCTCACGATTTAACTCTACAGCTGTTAGAAAAAGCGCATAAGACACATACCTTAGGTTTTATTTACTCTCAGCAGTCTTTGCCGACTGAGTGTATGGGCTTGCAGTTTTCAAATCCAGTAGGTTTGGCAGCAGGTTTAGACAAAAACGGCCGTTATATTGATGCGCTAGCCGAGCTTGGCTTTGGCTTTATTGAAGTAGGTACTGTGACGCCGCGACCGCAGCAAGGTAATGAGAAGCCTAGATTGTTTAGACTTAAAGAAGCAGATGCCATCATTAATCGTATGGGCTTTAATAACCTTGGCGTAGACAATCTAATCAAAAATGTCAGAAACTGTAAGTACCAAGGTAATATTGGGATTAATATCGGAAAAAACGCGCTAACTCCCGTTGAAAATGCCGCTGATGACTACATATATTGCCTGGATCGTGTTTACCCCCATGCTTCTTATATTACCGTAAATATCTCCTCTCCTAATACTAAGAATTTACGGGATTTACAAAGCGGGGATGCCTTAACTGAATTGTTAGACAGTATCAAAAATCGTCACACTCAGTTGGCCACAGACTATGGCTTTTATGTGCCAATAGTATTAAAAGTGGCTCCGGATTTAACAGAAGAACAAGTAGATTACATCTCAAAGCAGCTGATTGAGTTTGAGATTGATGGACTTATCGCTACCAACACAACTTTAAGCAAAACTGGCGTAGAAGACTTACCGCATGGCAATGAAGCTGGTGGGTTATCAGGTCGACCTGTAGGCCATCTAAGCACTCAAATTATTAAGCAGTTTCATGAGCGTTTAGAAGATAAATTACCCATTATAGGCGTCGGTGGTATTGATAGTGGCGAAAAGGCAGTACAAAAGCTACAGGCAGGCGCCAGTATGGTTCAGCTTTATAGTGGCATGATTTATAAAGGCCCCAAGCTGGTTCAGCAGTGTGTGGAAGCGATCACCAGTTATCGCGATATTTATTAACTTTGTAAAAAATAAAAGCTAGGGTTATTGCATGGGGTTTTTAGATATTGTCATTGCTGTAATAGTGCTAGCCGGATTGTGGCGAGGATTTAACTCAGGATTTATCCGCAGCTCAATCGCTTTAGCAGGGTGGTTTATTGCCCTTTTGGCAGCTACCCGAATGGCAGATGACGTAGCCCCTTATATGGCTAACTTTGTTAGCTCCCCTGTACTACAGATGGGAGCGGGCTTCTTAGCTATTGTATTGGTGGTATTAATTGTTATTCAAATATTGACGTTACTGGTATCTGGTATCGTAAAAGGGCTTAAGTTAGGCTTCGTTGATCAGTTGGCTGGTGGCGTATTGGGAGCGGCAAAAAACGTACTGGTAGTTTTGGTGATGTTAAGTGTGTCTGCGCCGGTTATTATCAATACTGCTTTATGGCAATCCTCTGTCTTAGCTCCAGAATTACTTCCTTATGCCCCGTTCGCTAAGGAATTTGCAACAAAAGTATTAGGGGAGGCATGGCAACAAATTGACGTGCCTAGCTCGCAACAGACCGACCAAGAGGCTATCGCTCAATAAACATTGAGTTCACGGTCAACAGGTTAGTAAGTAAATAGCTGAGGAATCAGTGATTAAGTGTAATTTAGCCACTACTAAATGAAACTTTTAACCAGTAAAGACTATTTTAAAAGGATAGAGTATGTGTGGAGTTGTAGGTGTTGCAGCACATGAACCAGTCAACCAAGTGTTGTATGACGCATTAACTGTGCTTCAACACCGTGGTCAAGATGCCGCTGGTATCGTGACCATGAAAGATGGACGCTTCTATTTGCGTAAAGACAATGGTATGGTTCGTGATGTGTTTATGACACGTCATATGATGCGACTAATTGGTGAATTTGGTGTAGGGCATGTGAGATACCCGACCGCTGGAACGTCAAGTAGTGCAGAGGCGCAACCGTTTTATGTAAACTCTCCTTATGGTATCACACTAGCCCATAATGGTAATTTAACCAACGCTGAAACATTAGCAAAAGAGCTTTATCAAGATGACCTACGTCACCTAAATACCAACTCAGATTCAGAGGTTTTACTAAACGTATTGGCGCATGAAATTCAGGCATTAGGCAAAACTCAGCCAACTCCTGATGATATCTTTACCGCTATCAGCTCAATGTATAAGCGTCTTGAAGGGGCTTACGCAGTTGTCGCCTTAATTACCGGCCAAGGCTTGATTGCTTTTAGAGATCCTAATGGTATTCGTCCTTTAGTGTATGGTGAGCGCGTTTCTGCTGATGGCCAAACTGAATATATGGTAGCTTCCGAGTCTGTAGCCTTAACCGGTTCTGGCTTTAAAGTGGTGCGTGATGTTAAGCCAGGTGAGGCAATCTTCATCGACTTAAATCATAAGCTGCATACCTATCAATGTATTGAGCCAAAGGAATACACCCCTTGTATGTTTGAATACGTGTATTTCGCCCGTCCTGACTCAATTATAGATAATATTTCAGTTTATAAAGCCCGTTTGCGTATGGGTGAAAAGCTGGCCCAGAAGATTCGTAAAGAATGGGGTGAAGATCATGATATTGATGTGGTTATTCCTATCCCAGATACCTCACGTACTTCAGCGATGGAGCTGGCGCTTAACTTGAATGTTAAGTACCGTGAAGGCTTTATGAAAAACCGTTATATTGGCCGTACGTTTATTATGCCCGGTCAACAGCAACGCAAAAAATCAGTTCGCCAAAAGCTGAATGCTGTTCCATTGGAATTTAAGAACAAAAACGTGTTGTTGGTAGATGACTCAATCGTACGCGGTACCACTTGTCATGAAATTATTCAAATGGCTCGTGATGCGGGTGCTAACAAGGTGTTTTTTGCCAGTGCTGCGCCGCCGGTTAAGTATCCTAATGTCTATGGTATCGACATGCCTGTGCGTTCTGAACTGATTGCCTCTGGTCATACGGTAGAAGAGGTGCGTCAAATTATCGGTGCCGATCGTCTGATATTCCAAGACTTAGATGACTTGATCGAAGCGGTACAGGACACCAAGCATAGTAAAGTAGAAGGCTTTGATTGTGCTGTGTTTGATGGTAAGTACATCACTGGTAACATTACCGAAGAATACTTAAACTGCTTGCAAGAGCAACGTAATGACAAAGCCAAAGCCAATGGTATAGAAGTGATTAATAATACTCCAGATACTCCAGTTGATATGACCGGAGTACAAGAAAACTAAAAGTCTATTTGGGGCGGCTTAAAGTATCTTATACATTTTTTAGGTCGGTCTAGTGGTTATTCTTGATAGTATAAAAGCAGGTTATAAGCATTTATGGCTTATAACCTGCTTTTTTTTGAGGATTTTAACTGTAAATAGACATAAAAAGGAAAAATTATGAAATTACCAATAATTGCTGGTTCACTTATTTTAAGTATGGGCTTAATGGGCGCTTCAGTAGCTCAAGCAGAACAGGGTACAGATCAGAAGCCACAACAAGCTGAGCAATCAAAGCAAGCTTCTACTTCTGCAATGGCCACTCACTCTAAAACCACGCCTATTTTTTATGGCACAGACGGAGAACTACCTTTTTCAAAAGCGGTAAGAGCGGGCAATACGTTATACCTCTCTGGCGAGCTGGGCATGAAGGATGGTAAAGTTGTCGAAGGTGGGGTCAGAAAAGAGACAGAGCAGGCTTTAGATAATATCAATAAAACATTAATGAGCTATGGCTACCAATCCTCAGACTTGGTTAAATGCATGGTCATGCTGACTGATATGAAAGATTTTGCTGAGTTCAACAAAGGCTATCAAGCCAAATTGGCCAAACCATATCCTGTACGTTCTGCTTTCGCTGTGGCGGATTTAGCGTTAGGTGCGAAGGTTGAGATTGAATGTATGGCAGTTAAATAAGCCAGTACTTAATCTGTTAACTCCTAAACCAGTACGTTCTTAAACCAACCAAAAAGCCGATAATCTTAAAGATTATCGGCTTTTATTGAATCTAGTATTCAAACACTATTGTTTTTAATACGCTATGAATACGATTTCTTTGAAAGGTGAAGGGTTTTACTTAAGGAGTTAATAATAACCTAACACCTTCCACCAGATCAGTCCTGAGCCAATCCAAATCACTAGGTTGGCCACACTCATGATAAAGCCGATAGTCCACCATTCACGCAAGGTGGTATAGCCTGAGTTAAAGATAACTGGAGCGGTACCCGTAGCATAGTGGGTCAAAGTCATCATTATGTTACCAGCGGCAGCCAATATTAACGCATACAACATAGGCGGTGCACCTAAGGTAAGACCAACGGCATAGAAGGCAGCGAACATCGCTGTAACGTGTGCCGTGGTACTGGCAAAAAAGTAGTGCATGTATAAATAAACTAGGGTCAATATCACTACGGCCCCCATCCAATTAAACCCGGTCAAGGCGATAGCTGACTCGATGCTAGAGGAGAACCAACCAATTAATCCTAATTTATTCAAAAAGTCTGCCATCATCACCAAGGCACCGAACCAGACAATGGTATCCCAAGCCGATTTCTCTTTAAGCACATCCTCCCAAGTTAATACCCCCGCAATTAGCAATACTGATAACCCTAAAAATGCGGTAGCAGTAGCATCAATCGTGAACTGTTCACCAAAGATTAGAGCGGGAATATTGGCCCAAAGTAATAACATCAAGGTGAATACTGCTAACATGATTTTTTCATGTCGAGTGACAGCTCCTAATTTTGCTAAGTTTTCAGTGGCATACTTTCTCGCATCAGGTGTCTCTTTAATCTCTGGGGGATAAATCATATAAATAATTAAAGGCATAACTAAGATACACAGCATACCTGGGACGAACATAGCCAATGCCCAAGTGGTCCAAGAAAGCTGTATTTCACTGCCCGTTGCTTTATTAACCAAGTCTACGACCAAGGGGTTAGGGGCGGTAGCGGTAATAAACATACCTGAGGTAATGGGGTTAGCATGGAAGTTAACCATAGCCAAATAGCGACCGATTTTATTTTGCGTGCCTTCTTTTGGGGTTGAGTGGAAGCTTTCGGCAATAGATCGCATGATGGGGTGGATAATCCCGCCACCCCGGGCCGTGTTAGACGGAGTAATAGGGGCAATCAGTAACTCTGCCGCCGTTAGAGAGTAGGCAATACCGATGGTCTTCTTACCAACGATAGAGATAAAGTAATACGCAATTCTTGAACCAAGACCTGTTTTAATCAGGCCACGCGAGATCATAACTGCAATACCGATTAACCAAATCAAAGGACTTGAGAAGCTCGATAAGGCATCTTGCATGGCTTGTTTTGGGGTGTCTGCCGTAACCCCAGTTAATGCCACCAAGCTGATGGCTATAATCGCTAATGCCCCGATAGGCAGGGCTTTACCAATGATTGCGACAATGGTCGCCACGAACAAGGCCAATAAGTGCCAAGCGTTATCAGTCACACCCTCTGGAGTGGGAATAACGAACCAAATGATAAAGCCAATGGCTATTGCCAGTATTGTGGGCAAGGGCTTGAAGGGAAGTTTTTCTGAAAATTCCGACATGATTAAGCCTTTTTAGTTGAATGATGAGATAGATATTTTGAGAGTTTGTTTAGTGAGACTCGTTCAATAAAGCTTGGCAGCATAAATAGGTTAAGCGTTTATTATTTATTATAAATAAGGCTTTGTTGATTACGCCATAAAATAACCCCAGCAATAGCAAAGCGGGACAGTAGCAACCAATATACTGCAAACCACACAACGGGCATGGCATACTCGTGACCATATAACTCATACACTATGTATGTCAATGGGAAAAATATGACAGAGACAATAATCGCCACCTGACGAATTTTGGCTCCCGCAGTAAGACCAAACATGATTCCATCGAGCCAATAGGCACCTGCACCTACCAAAGGAAGTAGGGTAGCGATATAGCGATACTCTAGAGCCAGCTCAGTTACTGCTGCTAAGTCCGTCATGACACTTAAAAAGCTAGGTAGGATAAACGCCCAAATAACAGTTAAACTTAGGGCCAGTACGAAAGTGATAATACCCGTACGTTTTACCGCAGTGATAAATTGTTGCCGTGATTGTCTAGCAGCGGCTTGACCCGATAAGCTTTCAGCGGCAACGGCTACGCCATCTAAGGCAAAGGCTGAAATACTAAGAACCTGAAGCAATACCGCATTGGTAGCCATCTCCAAATCACCTTGCTGAGCTGAAAGGCGAGTGATCCAAGCAAAGCTTAGGGTTAATAAAATAGTTCTAATAAAAATGTCTTTGTTAAGAGAAAATAAGCTCAGCATTTTATCCAAAGCGAATATCTCAGCAAGTCTTTGTTTGCTAAAACTTGAGGTCTGAGTCTTAACACCATATTTAGCTGAGTCAGTATGCAAAACTTTTTTCGCTAAAACAATGGCAGTAATACAGCCAACAGCGTAGCCAATCACTGTCCCTAATGCCACCCCCTTTAATCCCAAATCAAACACATAAACGAAGGTTAAGGTCAGGATAATATTAATAATCGAAATCAGAAGCTGCACCATCATCATCTGATTGGTTTTGCCTTGTCCAGCAAACCAGCCAATAAAGGCGTAGTTCATCAATTCAAATATGATGCCATAATATCGCACGCTCAGATATGTATAAGCGGCTTGACTGCTTTCGGGTTGTGCTCCTAAAAGCTGTAGGCCTAACTTTAAGATAAAGGGCTTAAACAGCCAAAGTAACATGGCCAATATTACAGCTAGCCCCAATGAACGAGATAAAATATCTGATAGCTCTGTGGCATCGGATACCCCTGTGGCTTGTCTTCCTAAAGCTTGAGCTGCTAGGCCTGAAGAGGCGTATTGCAAAAAATTGAAGCTAACCAGTATCAGCAGCCAAAGTTGGGAGGCAATACCTAGCCCTGCCAAATGGGCAGACTTGGGAAAATGTCCAACGACACCCACATCTATCGCCCCTTGTAGGGGCATGGCTAGGTTGGCTATCAGTACAGGCGCAGCAATCGCAATAATATGGCGGTAGCTTAAATCCATCGGGGCAGGCTTAATATGACTCATAGACTCAATACTTTATTAAATTAAAAGACCAAAACAATAAAAAGCACCCTAAGGTGCTTTTTATTGTTACATAAATGATTAGTAGATAGAAAGATTTGGTTTATCCAAAACAATTATCGGCTAAGTAAAAACCTAATCTTCAAAAGATTTTGGATCGTTAAAGGTTACCTCTTCTTCTTGGAACTCAGGCTTAATTTTCACCACAAAGTCATCACGTGATAAGCCCATTGCTAAAGGAATAGAACTTGAAATGTATGTTGAAGAGTAAGTACCTGCAATTAGACCAATGAAGAAGGCCACTGAGAACCAAAATAAGCCATCACCGCCTAAGAATAACATCGCTAGAACCACAACCAACACAGTAGAGATGGTCATGATGGTACGGCGTAATGTCTCGGTTAGTGATAGGTCAACGATTTGTCTGGCTGAGGCATCACGAACCCTTCTAAAGTTCTCACGGATACGGTCAAAGACCACAATCGTATCGTTCAATGAATAACCAATCAGAGCTAGAATAGCCGCTAAAACGGTCAAATCAAACGGGAACTGGAATAAGGCAAAAAAGCCTAAGGTTACAATGGCATCATGCACCAAAGCCAATAACGCACCCACTGCTAGCTTAAATTGGAAGCGCACGGCCACGTAGAGCATCATCATACCCAGTGCCGTTATGATCGCTATCATTGAGCTTAAGTAGACTTCGCCGCCTACCTGACTACCAATGATGTTAACGTTACTAATTTGAGCACTGTTGTTCGGTAAATCTAAAGCAGAGCCTAAACTTTCATTCAAGCCTTCTACGTTGTCAGACTGAGGAGGTAAGCGCACCAACAGTTCTGTTGTGCCTCCCAAATATTGAACCACAGCATCATTAAAGCCCGCTTTTTCTAATGACTGAATAACTTCAGTCTGTTCCACTGGGTTTTCGTATTTCACGTCAGCAGACACACCGCCAGTGAAATCTAGACCCAGGTTAAGACCATTTATGAATAAAGCGCCTATACTGATTATAATCATCAGAATAGAGAAGATTGCCATTGGCTTTTCAAGCTTCATAAATGGAATTATGCGCTTGGAGCCTAAGGCTTTAATGCCCCCTTCTGCTAAAGCGGCTTCATCTTCATAGACTTCAGACGTGGCTAACTCAGTATTTTCAATTTCGGCCTGTTCGATATTATCGCTAGGTGACAAGGTAGTATTATTGCCTCTACCATCACGGCGAGGGCCACGTCTGCGACGACGGCCTCCCTCAATATAAGCAGGAGTTGAGCTGTTCGGCGTTCCTGAGTTTGGATTTTGATTATTATTCTGATTATTAGTAGACATTATTCTCTCCTAGCCTATGCTCAATTTATCGACAGATTTACGATTACCATAAACCAATTGGACCAAAGCACGGGTTACAATAATGGCTGTAAACAACGAGCTTAAAATACCAATGGCAAGGGTAACAGCGAACCCTTTAATTGGGCCAGAGCCAATAGAGAATAAGATGATAGCGACCAGTAGGGTGGTGATGTTACCATCAAAGATACTACTAAAAGCACGATCAAAGCCAGCCACGATAGCTGATTTAGGTCTCACCCCTTCGGCAATCTCTTCTCGAATACGCTCAAAAATTAGGACGTTAGCATCTACTGCCATACCGATAGTCAATACAATACCAGCAATACCAGGCAAGGTTAATGACGCTCCTAAGATAGAAAGCACAGCTACCATAATAACTAAGTTAAAGGCTAGCGCAATGTTGGCAATAACCCCAAATAGACGGTAGAAAACAATCATAAATAAGAAGACCAGTAAGTAACCTACTTTGGTAGAAAACAGACCGTCATCAATATTTTTCTGACCTAGCGAAGGGCCAATAGTGCGTTCTTCTACGAAGTACATAGGTGCGGCAAGAGCACCTGAGCGAAGTAACAGGGCCAATTCACCAGCTTCTGCATTACTATCTAGACCGGTAATACGGAAAGAAGAACCTAGTACCGCTTGAATGTTCGCTTGGCTAATGATCTTAGTTTCAGAATAAGGGGTACGAGTTTCAATAGTTTCCCCAGTTTCTGGATCCTTGTCATAGCTGATTTTTTGCTTGTTCTCAATAAATAGTACTGCCATCTGCTTACCTACCGCATTTTTGGTAGCATTATGCATCAGCTTACCACCGGCAGTATCAAGCGTAATATTTACTTCAGGAGATCCATTCTCGTCGAGGCCAGAGGTTGCCCCTTGGACTTTCTCACCAGTTAAGATAGGTTGACGATTTAATAGTGAGGGCGGACCATCTAAGCTCATATATGGGAAAGCTTCAGTACCTGCAGGAGGTATGCCTCCTGAATAAGCGGCATTTTCATCGGCAACCAATCGGAATTCAAGGTTAGCAGTACGACCCAGAACACGCTTCGCTTCGGCAGTATCCTGAACCCCTGGTAATTCAACCACAATACGGTTGCTACCTTGAGACTGAACCAATGCTTCAGAAACACCTAACTCTGCAATACGGTTACGTAGGGTAGTTAAGTTTTGTCCTACTGCGTACTCATTAATCTCTTTTAAAGTCGCTTCATTATATTGTAAACGTAACGCTGGACCTTGATCGTCCATCGACGCTTGCATTTCAAACTGGTTACCTTGATCACGCTGGATAATACGCTGCGCTTTGTCTCTTAACTCGGTGTCTTTAAAATGCAGCAATAGACCTTGATTGGTAACATTGATACCTTTTACAGGTACGCGCTCACCACGCAAGCTGCTACGCACATCATTGCTGGCTGTTTTTAAACGTTGTTCAAGAGCCTTGTCCATATCCACTTCAAGAACAAAGCGCACACCACCACGTAAGTCTAAACCTAGTTTTAAAGGCTTAGCACCGATGCTACGAAGCCAATCGGGGGTGGTTTGCGCTAGGTTTAAAGCCACAACATAGTCATTACCAAGCTTTTGGCGTAGGACTTCTTGGGCCTTGCGCTGCGCCACGCCATCTTCTACTCGTAATAAGGCACTGTTCTCTGAAAAAGTAGGATCGTGGTAAGCGATACCTGCTTGATCAAGAAGTTGTTTTGATTGATTCAGCACCTCATCAGTCAGCTCGGTACCTGCTGAGGCACTAGTGATTTGTACCGCAGGCTCATCTGGATATAGATTAGGCAGAGCATAGAGCCCTGATATAATAAGCACGGTAACGATTAAGAAATATTTCCAGGCAGGGTAATGCATAGTAGCTTCTTCACTTGAGGGAAGGTAACAATAGAACGCTACGCCAGAGCCAATCTTCGATAGATAGGAACATATAAAACGAGGTGTTAGGCCGGTTTATTCTATATTTAATCAGCTAATATAGCTGACATAGGCTTAACACAGTTGAATACAGTTACGCGAAGACAACAATTATCGCGATTTAGATATCTGAAAACGGCCCTATCGAGTTATAAAGTAGGTCGCTCTTGCTGACACAGACTTTATAGGGGTAGCGCACTCTAATTAATTTAATTAAAACATATAATCCAAAAACTGAACGCTCAAAAGATGAAGGTTTGCCTTAACTCTTGATAGGTTCAATTTTTGGATTAGCAAACAGTTATATTAGTACTATTTATTGCAAACCATCAATGGTGCCATTAGGCAACACAGAAATTACAGAAGCACGTTGGATCATGACATCGTTTCTATCATTAAGTGCCACAACTGCGTAATCTCCATCAATAGATTTGATTTTGCCCATCAAACCACCCGCGAAGATAACTTCATTACCCACAGTTAGTGAGTCAACCATATTGCGGTGCTCTTTAGCACGTTTAGACTGAGGTCTAATTACTAAGAAGTAAAAGATGGCAAAAATAGCCAGTGGAAAAATCCACTGCATAATCATTGCAGAACCACTAGCGGCTTCTGGTGCAGCATGAGCCGCTTGGATGAATAAATTCATATTAATAAATCCTTAGAAATTACTGTATAACCGTGATAAATAGCGCCTCAAAGCGGCGATAAAGTTGTTGCAACCAAAATAGGGAGTCAGCTTAATCGGAAACCGCTAAAAAGGATATTTACCCGTATATTGATGGATAGGGGTATAGTTATCATAAATTAACACGCATAGTATCAAAAAAATGACCCATTGATAACTATTACTTGTAATACCAGTAGTTAATAAGGCCTATAAAAGCTATTAACAGTTAAAAAATTGTATTTAACCAAAATGAAGGCTAGCGACGGCGACTAATATAACGGTATAATCTTATTCATTAGTGTGTTTAATAAGTCTACATATAAAAAGATATACTTATTTAAATTCGATTTTTATGATTTAGAGGTAGTTATGCGTTTTGTACTTATTATATTATTATTTTTAGTTTTTGGTTACTCTCTGGGGTTGGTTTTAACCAACAGCAGTGAGATTGCGGTGAATTTATTATTCACTGAAGCGCCAGCTATGAACCTAGGTTTATTATTAATTTTATGCCTGTTCTTAGGGGTGCTTATTGGCATGCTGTTGTCTTTATTGCTATTTAAAGTATTCCAAAATAAATGGGAAATTAGCCGTTTAAATAAAGAAAATAAACGCTTACAGGATAAGTTGACCCAGGCTCAAGTCGAAATTGAACAACTATCACACACTCCTGTTGTCGATCATACAGTGCAGACTGATTCAGAGGTGTATGTTGATCCTATCGATACCACCACAATTAGATAGTTTGCATCAACTAAAAAGCAACTATTTAATAATCAGTACAGGGCAAACGCATACTTTTAAAAAATAATAATCAAGTCGCGCACCTCATCATTCCAAGCACACTGCTTAAGGATAGACTTAACACTGCCTTTTTTATCAGAAATCTTGATTAAATTTAATGCTAAACGACGTAGTATGGCCATGTTCTCAGTCGCGTTCTTTAATCGTATTCTAGAATCATCTTCTTTAAAGGTGACATCTAATACATAATGCAAACTATTTTCTATTCTCCAATGTTCTCTTACAGTTTTATTGGCCAGTTTAGGATCAATCTTTAAGGAACTGAGGTAATAAACTGTCTCAGTCGTTTGTTTGTGAGTCGTTTTATTGTACCGAGTACGCTGTATCTCAATCACACTAGTAAGCTTGTTCCAATTATCTGTATGGTCAAACCAATCTGTCACAAGCAGCTGCGTACACTGTCTAGTTTCAACGCGTCCATGCTCGGACGTTGTTTCGGTATACCGGTTTTTTTCGATTAACTCTGGATTATCTCGCCTTACTTTATGAAAGTAGGCCTTCGTTTCTCTTAGTAATAGGGCTTGGTTGGCTTTTAGTTGTAACACATAATCAGCCCCTTTTTTAATGATTTTATCTGTAACTTTGCCTAAACAGCTCATGGCATCCGCAGTAATCACTGTTTTCTTTATTTGTAGCTCATCTATGATATCAAGTACGGCTTTGACTTCATTTTTTTTAGCATCTGACTTTTTTTGTATTAGACTGATTCCTTGCTCTGTTGCATAAGCACTGACACTGTGCAGAGCACTGAGTTTGTCTGTACTGCTTTGATAGGAATGCTTTAAGGTTTTACCATGTATGGCTATTATTTGTAAGTCTTGATGGTCTCTTATTTGGTTTACCCAGCTTATAAAGCATTGGTTTAAAGTGTCAGGATCTAATATTGACATGACCCGAGCGATGGTGTCATGTGAGGGTATGCCATTTTTAAACGGTCGATCTCTGTACACGACAAAAAACAAAAAAGCTGACTAAGGATCAGGCATAATAGTAATTTTTCTTACGAACCACACTATGCCAAACCTTAATCAGCTCGTAAATATATTATCGCAAAACCTAACCATGAACAAGATTGACGTGTTTAGCCTTAATTACTCTAGTGATAATACAAGTACAAAGTAGCAACCTCAAACAAATAGCAAGAGGATTTGTCAAAGGTAGGACAAACAGTAATTACAGACGGCTACAACGCTTCTTTGC
>NZ_FUGE01000052.1 GCF_900162825.1 Psychrobacter piechaudii | reverse complement strand
CAGGATCTATTAATTCACTAAATTGTTCTAGGGTGTCTGGAATCCTTTTATGCGTCTCATTAATAGCGTCTTGTAGTCTCATAGTAAAATAGCCCATCTACTTATTAGATGGGCTATTTTATTACTTTTATTGAGTTTTTGCCTTAACTGACTGGCATTAGCTTACTAAGCGGTGTTTTTTTATGAAAAAAGCCAGCTCGGTTACAAAAAAGTGATTTTCTGAAATTTTTCAAAATAAGAAATTGGCTGTCCTTCGTTGCGGGGTGGCTACTCCCAAAGTAGTAGCTGACTGCCTATCTAAGCTGATACACGAGTTGGTTTTTGCCCTCTAAAATACAAACTATCTAATTATACCTATTGCTCACGCACTAACAGTACCTGCATAGATGCTGCTGTTTTGAGCTTTTTTGTACATCGAAGTCATAACCTAGAGGATAGCAATATGAGCCATTTACTCGACCAGTTCCGTTTTTTTAAACGCAAAAAAGCTGAGTTCGCCGACGGTCATGGTGAAGTGCGGGATGAGTCCCGTGGATGGGAAGACGGTTATCGTAACCGTTGGCAATATGACAAAGTTGTTCGCTCTACTCATGGCGTGAACTGTACTGGGTCATGTTCTTGGAAGATTTATGTGAAAAACGGTTTGGTTACTTGGGAAACCCAGCAAACCGACTACCCACGTACCCGTCCAGACCTACCTAACCATGAGCCTCGTGGCTGTCCTCGTGGGGCAAGCTACAGCTGGTACATGTACTCTGCGAACCGCGTAAAATATCCTAAAGTTCGTAAGCCTTTATTAAAGCTATGGCGTGCGGCTAAAGCACAGCATCCTGATCCAGTAGATGCTTGGGCAAGTATTGTTGAAGATCCCACCAAAACGGTTGAATATAAATCTAAACGTGGTTTGGGCGGCTTTATTCGCTCGACTTGGAGCGAGGTCAACGAAATCATTGCAGCCAGTAACGTTTATACCGCTAAAACTTATGGTCCGGACCGTATTATTGGTTTCTCGCCGATTCCTGCTATGTCCATGGTCAGTTATGCAGCAGGTAGCCGCTATTTATCACTGATCGGTGGTGCCTGCTTGTCATTCTATGACTGGTATTGTGACCTACCTCCTGCTTCTCCTATGACTTGGGGTGAGCAGACTGACGTGCCTGAATCCGCTGACTGGTATAACTCGGATTACATCATCGCTTGGGGCTCAAACGTTCCGCAAACTCGTACGCCTGATGCTCACTTCTTTACTGAAGTACGTTATAAGGGAACTAAAACAGTTTCTATTACCCCAGACTATGCTGAAATCTCAAAGCTAACTGACCTTTGGTTAAACCCAAAGCAAGGTACTGATGCCGCTGTGGCTCAAGCTTTCTGTCATGTCATTATCAAAGAGTTTTATCTAAAGCAGCCTAGCGATTATTTTATTGATTACGCTAAGCGTTATACCGACATGCCAATTTTAGTGATGCTGGAAGAAGATGAGAATGGTAGCCGCCGTCCGGGTCGTTACCTGCGTGCCTCAGACTTAGTGGATGATTTGGGTCAAGAGAACAACCCAGAATGGAAAACTATTGGTCTTAATAACGACGGTGAGCTGGTATCACCGCTAGGCTCGATCGGCTATCGCTGGGGTGAGAAAGGTAAGTGGAACTTAGAGCAGAAGAATGGCTCAACTGGTAAAGATATCGACTTAACTTTAAGCCTAAAATCTGAGGCTGGTGAGCAAGAAGTCTGTGATGTGACCTTTGATTACTTCGGTCATACCGAACATCCTTATTTCACAGCCGTAGCAGGTGAAGCGCTACAAGTTAAACGAATTCCTTGTAAAACGATTACTTTAGCGGATGGCAGTACGGCCAAAGTAGCCACTGTCTTTGACCTAACCGTAGCCAACTTAGGTGTTGATAATGGTTTAGGCGGTGAGCACGTTACTGATGATTATAACGATGCGACTGTACCAGGCACGCCAGCTTGGCAAGAAGTGATCACTGGTTTATCCCGTGAAAAAGTGATCCAAGTGGGCCGTGAATTTGCTGAAAACGCGCATAAGACGCATGGTAAATCGATGATTATTATCGGTGCGGGTATGAACCACTGGTATCACCTAGATATGAACTACCGCGGCGTGATTAACATGCTAATGCTGTGTGGTTGTATCGGTAAATCAGGTGGCGGCTGGGCACACTATGTGGGTCAGGAAAAACTACGTCCACAGACGGGTTGGTTGCCCTTGGCGTTTGCCCTTGACTGGCACCGTCCACCCCGTCATATGAATGGTACCAGTTTCTTCTATAACCACAGCTCACAGTGGCGTCATGAGACGGTATCTGCGCACGAAATATTATCACCTCGTGTTAATAAGAAATTCTTCCCAGAACACATGCTTGATTACAACATTCAAGCTGAGCGTGCCGGCTGGCTGCCCTCAGCACCACAGCTGAACCGCAACCCATTATCGATTGCAGCAGCGGCCAAAGCTCAAGGTAAAGAGATTGAAGAGTATGTGGTGGATTCACTCCATGAGGGCAGCTTACGTTTTGCGTGTGAGTCACCTGACAATCCACAAAACTTTCCACGCAATATGTTTATCTGGCGCTCAAACTTACTCGGCTCATCAGGTAAGGGTCATGAGTACATGCTTGAGTACTTCTTAGGCACCAAAAACGGCCTGATGAGTGAAGAGAACCTGCCAGATGGCTTACGTCCAAAAGAAGTCGATTACGTTGAAGACGGTCCCAAAGGCAAACTTGATCTGGTAGTGACTCTAGACTTCCGCATGTCATCAACCTGTTTGTATTCTGACATCGTACTGCCAACTGCAACTTGGTACGAAAAAGATGATATGAATACCTCAGACATGCACCCGTTCATTCACCCCTTAACGGCTGCAACAGATCCAGCTTGGGAATCAAAAACGGACTGGGAAATCTATAAAGGCATCGCTAAGAGCTTCTCTGAAATTTCAGTAGGTCATCTAGGTGTTGAGACTGACGTGGTCACACTACCTATGCAACATGACAGCCCAGGCGAGTTGGCACAGCCATTTGGTGGAACCGACTGGAAAACGGCTGGTGAGCGCCCAGTACCGGGTAAAAACTGTCCAATGATCAAAGTTGTTGAGCGTGATTATCCCAATACTTATGCCAAGTTTACCTCACTAGGTCCGGCGCTTGAGAAACTAGGTAATGGCTCTAAAGGCTTGAACTGGGATATGACCAAAGCGGTCAAAGACTTAGGGGACCTAAACCACCGTGTGACTACCCCTGGTGTCTCTGAAGGCCGTCCACAAATTTTTACGGCAATCGATGCCTCAGAGACTATCTTAATGTTAGCCCCTGAAACCAATGGTGAAGTAGCGGTGAAAGGTTGGAAGGCATTAGAGGAGTTTACCGGCCGTGAGCATGCTCATTTAGCAGCTTCTAGTGAGCACGAGAAAATTCGCTTTAGAGATATTGTGGCCCAGCCACGTAAGATTATCTCAAGCCCAACATGGTCAGGTCTTGAGTCTGAATCGGTGAGCTATAACGCCGGTTATACCAACGTGCATGAGCTGATTCCTTGGCGCACCATCACCGGTCGTCAGCAGTTTTATCAAGACCATCCTTGGATGCAAGCTTTTGGTGAGCAGATGCAACAGTATCGTCCACCTATTGATACCAAAACTACGGACATCATGAAAGATGCTAAGCCAAACGGTAATAAAGAGATTGTACTGAACTTTTTAACCCCGCACCAAAAATGGGGTATCCACAGTACTTACTCTGAAAATTTACTGATGTTAACCCTTAACCGTGGTGGTCCAGTGGTTTGGATATCTGAAAATGACGCTAAGTCGGCGGGTATTGAAGACAACGACTGGATTGAAGTGTTCAACGTCAACGGTGCAATCACTGCCCGTGCGGTGGTCAGTCAACGTGTCAAAGACGGCATGACCCTGATGTATCACGCTCAAGAAAAACTGGTCAATATCCCAGGTTCTGAGCAAACTGGAACCCGTGGGGGTATCCACAACTCAGTGACCCGTACCATCTTAAAGCCAACGCATATGATTGGTAGCTATGCGCAGCAATCTTATGGCTTTAACTACTATGGCACAGTGGGCTGTAACCGTGATGAATTCGTTGTGGTTCGTAAGATGTTTAAGATCGATTGGTTAGAGAACAAGCCAGATGATTCATTGCCACAGCCACTACCCACTACTTTGGAAGGTTAAGACAACCTTAAACACTTTAATTTGGAGCACACACCCATGAAAATTAGATCACAAGTAGGCATGGTGCTTAACCTCGATAAATGTATCGGTTGTCACACCTGCTCAGTTACCTGTAAAAACGTTTGGACCAGCCGTGAAGGTATGGAATACGCATGGTTTAACAACGTTGAGTCAAAGCCGGGTATTGGTTATCCCAAAGACTGGGAGAATCAAAACAAATGGAAAGGCGGTTGGATTCGTAATGCCAATGGCACAATTAACCCTCGTATCGGGGGTAAATTCAGAGTGTTAGCGAATATTTTCGCTAACCCTGATTTGCCAGAGATTGATGATTACTACGAGCCATTTGACTTCGACTATCAGCATCTACATACCGCACCAATTAGTAACCACCAACCGATTGCACGTCCTCGCTCAGCGATTACTGGCAAGCGTATGCAAAAAATCGAATGGGGTCCTAACTGGGAGGAAATCTTAGGCTCAGAGTTTGAAAAGCGTCGCCGTGATAAAAACTTTGACAACGTACAGGCTGACATCTATGGCGAGTACGAAAACACCTTCATGATGTATTTGCCACGTCTGTGTGAACACTGCTTGAACCCAACTTGTGTGGCTTCTTGCCCAAGTGGGGCTATTTATAAGCGTGAAGAAGACGGTATTGTACTTATTGACCAAGATAAGTGCCGCGGCTGGCGTATGTGTATCTCAGGCTGCCCATACAAGAAGATTTACTATAACTGGAAGTCGGGCAAATCTGAAAAATGTATCTTCTGTTATCCACGTATTGAAGCGGGCATGCCAACGGTTTGTTCTGAAACTTGTGTGGGTCGTATTCGTTACCTTGGTGTGCTTTTATATGATGCCGACAAGATTGCAGAAGCGGCTTCTACACCAAATGAGCAAGACTTATATCAAGCGCAGTTGGATGTATTCTTAGATCCAAACGATCCAGAAGTCATCGCTCAAGCATTGAAAGATGGCGTTCCTCAATCAGTGATTGATGCGGCTCAAAAATCACCGGTTTATAAACTGGCGATGGATTGGAAACTGGCGCTGCCGTTACATCCAGAATATCGCACCTTACCAATGGTTTGGTATGTACCGCCTTTATCACCAATCCAAAACGCTGCAGAAGCGGGCAAAGTAGGTATGGACGGTCTGATTCCAGACGTAGATAGCTTACGTATTCCACTGCGTTATTTGGCAAATATGCTAACTGCTGGTGATGAAGAGCCCGTGCGTATGGCATTAAAACGCTTACTTGCGATGCGTAGCTATAAGCGTATGCAATTGGTTGAGAAGCAAGAAGTACAAAGCATCTTGGATGATGTGGGCTTAACCAAGCTACAAGTCGAAGAGATGTACCGCTACTTAGCGATTGCCAACTACGAAGACCGTTTTGTTATCCCAACCGCACACCGCGAAGAGGCCATGAGCGATGCATTTGCAGAGCGTAATGGGTGTGGATTCACCTTCGGTGAAGGCTGCTCAGGCAGTAATGACGTCAGCATGTTTGGTCAGAAAAAAGCCACTCGTCGTGACTTCATTGACACTGTTCAAAAGTGGGAGGTGTAGGATGACAATGCTAACTCAACAAGTAAAGCCGCAAGCAGCAGATATGCCAGTTATTGGCAACTCAGATATGAAGATTTTAAAAGTATTGAGCTTGCTGATTGACTATCCTACCAACGAGCTATTTGAAGGCGAAACTTTAACAGTCTGCAAACAGATAGTTAGTAGCTCCCCTCTAATGAGTCCTGAGGTACGTCAACAAATTATCGATTTAATCGATGACATGGTTGAGATTGGTAGTTTAGAGGCTCAAGCCCGTTACGATGGTCTTTTTGAGCGTGGCCGTTCTTTATCATTATGGCTTTTTGAGCATGTACATGGCGAGTCTCGTGACCGAGGTCAGGCCATGGTCGACTTGATGGGTCAGTATGAAGAAGCTGGCTTTGAGATTGATCAAAAAGAGCTGCCTGATTATTTGCCAATGTATTTAGAGTTTTTGGCGTATCAAGCAGCGGTAACTGGCGATGAAATCAAAATCCGTATGGATATCGCTGATGTCAGTCATATCATTGCGCTACTTGCGGCAAGACTCAAAGACAGAGACAGTCTGTATGAAGGCTGTTTTAACGCACTGCTACAAATAGCGGGCAAGCCACTGGATGCGGTTGATGCATTAGAGGAGCAAGTGCAACAAGAGCAGCGTGACGATACGTTTGAAGCGCTTGACCAAGAGTGGGAAGAAGAGGTGGTTGATTTCTTAGGGGCGCAGCAAGAAGAGCGCTGCCCATCAAGCACTCAAAACCTCGCAAAAGGTATTGCGATAGACCGCAATGTGATGCCACCAAAACAAGTCGATGCCCCTGTACATTGGGTAGATTTCGATAAACCGAAATCGGTTAAACAGCCTTAAGGAGAGAGAGGACATGAATATTGCAGATCCTAGTGTACAGTCTTTGGCCAACTTAAGCTGGCTACAAATATTTTTATTTGGTATCTACCCATACATCGCCTTAGTGGTCGCTATTGTGGGTACTTGGGTGCGTTTTGACTTGTCACAATACTCGTGGAAGACCGGCTCATCACAAATGCTACGTAATAAAAACATGCGTTTAGCAAGTAACCTATTTCACGTCGGTATTATCGTCGTTCTACTTGGTCACTTCTTTGGTATGTTAACGCCGCACTTTATTTATGAGCCATTTATCAGTGCTGGAAACAAGCAGATCTTAGCTGTCGTGGTAGGGGGTATTGCTGGGGCGGTGTGTTGGGTGGGTATGGTGATGCTGATGTGGCGCCGCTTTACCGATGATCGCATCTCAAATACCTCATCATTTAGCGACAAGTTAGTATTGGTGCTGCTGTTTATCCAATTAAACTTGGGGCTGATTTCAATCTTTACCTCTATGCAGCATCTAGACGGTCTAACCATGATGAATCTAGCAGGCTGGGCACAAGATATTACTATCTTAAGACCTTGGCATGCGGCAGCTCGTATCGAACAAGCTGATCTGATTTATCAGCTGCATATGACACTAGGTATTACGCTGATTATGATTTTCCCGTTCACACGTTTGATTCATATCATCAGTGCACCAGTGTGGTATTTGGGACGCCGCTATCAAATTGTCAGACAAAAACAATCGCAATAGAAAGTCTCACAAAAGTGATACAACGAAGATTGATGGGGTAGATTTATAACATTCATTTTATATGAATGTTATGATAAAATAGCTTTCGTTGTAGCGAACGCTGCAATTTCTATCCCATCAATCATGATTGCTGCAACTTATTACTGATAGGCAATCATTAAGGAAGTAAAAATGGCATCACCACAAACACTAGCTGTTGTTAAACAAACGGTTCCTGTCCTTGAAACATACGGCACTCAGATTACAACGGTGTTTTATCAAAATATGTTTGCCGAGCACCCTGAGCTGTTGGATATCTTTAACGAAACCAACCAAAAGCTAGGACGTCAGCAAAGCGCTTTGGCAACCACTGTTTTAGCGGCTGCAAAGCACTTAGAGCAATTAGAAGTGTTGCTACCGCAAGTGATGCAAATAGGCCATAAGCACCGTGCCTTACAAATTAAACCTGAGCACTATCCCATTGTCGGCAAACATCTATTAGGCGCTATCAAAGAGGTGCTAGGCGATGCGGCAACCGATGAGGTTATCAATGCTTGGGCTGAGGCCTATGACGAGATCGCTTCGGTGTTTATTAAAGTCGAAGCAGATATGTATCAAGAGGCCATGTGGTCAGGCTTTATACCTTTTAAAGTTATCAAAAAAGAAATCACAGGTTCTGATATCGCAGCTTTCACAGTACAACCTGAAGACAATAGCTTTGATGTTAGCCGCCTACCATTGACAGCGGGTCAGTACATTACGGTTAAAACAGATCCTGAGGACAGCGATCATATCGCATTAAGACACTACTCATTGTATTCAGTCGATAGTAGTGAAGGTCTAAAGTTCGCTGTACGCCGTGATAACAGAAATGAGCACCGCGGGCTGGTATCTAATCATTTACACGATAAGATAGAAGTAGGCGATACCCTATTGTTGTCAGCCCCTGCTGGTGATTTTAAATTAAACCAATCACTGATTGAACAAAATGATATCCCATTGGTACTAATCAGTGCTGGCGTGGGTGTAACCCCTGTACTTGCCATGCTTGAAGCACAAGTTAAAGCCAATCCAAAGCGTCCTATTATTTGGGCCTATGCTTGTCAAAACCAAGATTTCCACGCTTTTGATGGTCGGATTAATGCTTTATTAGAGCAAGCAGAACAGGTACAAAAAAGCACGTTCTACTTTGAAAGCAATCAGTTGTTAAACGAAGAGTGGCTAAAAACCCTACCTAACCCAGCAGATGTCTATGTCTGTGGCTCCATGATATTTATGGACAGTATGATCGATGGGTTAGCCGCTTTAGAGCACAGTAACGACTACATTCACTACGAGCCCTTTGGTCCAAAAATGAGCCTAAGTGCTGGTTAAACTATTTACGTTAAGAAGTCATTAATACGCTTTTGTTAAAGCAAAACCACTATAAAGCTTACTGATTTTTTTGAATTGGCTTTATAGTGGAGTATGACTTAATGGAGTAAAAAATGACGGCAATGACCTATGATCCAAGACAAGTCGCTGATGATAATATTCGCATTATGCCGACCTCAGATGATCTAAAGAAACCACATTCTGACCAAGAGTTTATTGAAAAAGCATTGGCGGAGGAACGTAGCAATCATAAAAATTTAATTGCTTCTAGTCGCGAAGAGTTGCCAAGTGTTTACGTCAATGGTGTGATGATTGACAAACAGGCCATTGCACAAGAGCTACAGTATCATCCAGCACCCACCAAAGAAGATGCTTTGTTCCTAGCGACTCAAGCCTTGGTAGTACGTGAACTATTAAAGGATGCTGTACTTAATGATGAGGCACTTGGTCAAGAGGCTTGGGATAGTAATGAAGAACAAGCCATTTCAGACTTGATTGATAAAAACGTAAATGCAGCCACTCCTGAAAATGAGGTCTGTGAGCGTTACTACGAGCAAAACAAATCTGACTATAAGACTGCTCCAATTATGTCGGTACGCCATATCTTATTAGCCAGTCTTCCTGAAGATGGCGAAGAGCGTTTGGCACGTAAAAAACAAGCGTACGAGCTGATTGAGCAAATCAAAAACAGCAATAACCCAAGTGCTGAATTTATCGAATTAGCTCGCCAGTATTCAGCGTGCCCCTCTAAAGAGCAGGGCGGAGAGCTGGGTGTACTCAGCCAAGGTCAAACAGTACCTGAGTTTGAGTCCGTGGTATTTACTATGGATGAAGGGTTAGCGCCAAGTCCTGTTGAGACCCGTTATGGGTTTCATATTGTCGATGTGATGGATAAACAGCCGGGTGTTCAGCTTGACTACTTGCAAGCCAAACCTGCCATCGCTAATAAACTGGCGCAGCAAGCTTTCCATCATGGGCTATGTGATTATCTATATGCGCTTGCTGAGCAAGCGGATATTGACGGCATTCAAATGGAGCTGTCTCAAGAGAATGTATACCGAGGGTAGGATAATAGTTAAATAGCTGCCCTTGAATATATTTTGATAAAGACATAATAATAAGGAACTGTTATGAAACGAGCTGCTCAACTCCAGCCATTATCCCGGGAGCATCACCAAGGATTGGTTATCTCCCGCCATGCCAAAGAGTGCGCCAATGATGTTGAAGAAATTGCCAAACATTGGACGGCTTTGACAGACTATATTAATAAAAATATGACCAACCACTTTAAAGTGGAAGATGATTTAATGCTGGCTAAGCTCGAGCCTTATCGACACAGCCACCCTCAAGTAGCAGAGGTTATCGATCAAATAGTGGAGCAGCACAATAAACTATACCAACTTATCGAGTTACAAAGCCTTAGCGCTGCTCAAGTGCAGGAGCTTGGCAGTGTGCTGTATGATCATATCCGTTTTGAAGAGCGTGAGCTGTTTCTGCTGGCTCAACAAATTTTGTCTGAGCAAGAGCTACAAGCTATTTATGATGCCAGCTCCAAAAATGTTAAGCGCGAAGAAGAGAGTCTATAAGCTAGAACCCCGACAGGAAGTCGTTAATTTAATCTCTAACTATAATAGTAAGGAAATAACATGAGCCATATTGTCATTCCAAGTCACTGGAGAGTGAAGCGCTCCACACCATTTTTTACCAAAGACAACATTCCTCCCTCATTATTAACCCATCACAATACTGCCGAAGGTATCTATGGGCAAATTTGTGTGATGCAGGGTACAGTTATTTTTTATGGCTTCGTTGATGAACAAGCGACTGAGCCTGAAAAAAGAATCGTTATTAATGCTGGCGAGTTTGCAGTGAGCCCACCGCAGTATTGGCACCGGGTTGAATTAAGTGAGGATGCTCAGTTTAATATTAACTTTTGGTCCGAAAAAGATCATGAGGGCAGTAAGGTAATGCAGCAATCCAAGATCCACAATCAGCCGATAGAGAATTTATTTGAAGATAGTGATCGCTAGAAAGTAGCTATAATACCAATTCTAAAAAATAACACTCAAGTCGCACCACTCCCGCTGAGTGATAGACCTAATTAAGTTAGTCTCATTACACAATGCATTCCAAGCGTCACATGCCGCATCGACAATCGAATCATAACTCTCAAAACAGCGATTAGACAACCAATGCTGTTTAAGGTACTGCCACACCTGTTCAGCAGGGTTAAGCTCAGGTGAGTAGGGAGGCAATTTAAGCATGGTCACATTGTCTTGATCCAAA
>NZ_FUGE01000054.1 GCF_900162825.1 Psychrobacter piechaudii | reverse complement strand
AAAATCAAAAACACAAGATTAGACTTAATTCATAAATTCACCACCAAGCTTGTTAAAGATAGCAGCTTAATTGTGGTTGGTGATGTTAAATCACGCTCATTTACCAATTCGATGACCAAGCTGGCTAAATCAACATACGATGCAGGATGGTTTGAACTTAAACGACAACTGGAATATAAATGCAAGCATGCAGGTTGTCAGTTTGAGATAGTAAATGAGAGTTACACTACCCAGACCTGCTCGTACTGCCATAAAATAAGTGACAGTAGTCCAAAAGGTAGAGCAGGTTTGCGAATAAGAGGATGGAGGTGTGCTGAGTGTGGCACATGGCATGATAGAGATATCAATGCTGCTAAGAACATCCTCGCGGTCGGGCTTGGCCGTCTAGCTGTAGGAATCCCCTCGGTTTAGCGAGGGGAGGAGGTCAAGACTTATACCAAACTGTAGGAAGTCTGCTTATATTGAGCGGGTTTTTTATTTTCAGCAAGGATGAGTGGTATATAAATAGCTTTTTTATGGTACATTTATATTTTATCTATGCAGGGTTGAGACTAAAAATGGCAGACAAAGGTAGATTGGCCCGTTATCAAGCAGACCGTACCAATCAAAAGTTTTATTTTTGTAGGGTGGCGTGTAAGCAAGCCGGCGATACGGCAGATAAGCAGCTATATCAAGCTCACTGTGAAACCGCTATTTTTCATCTGCAAGGGGCGTTATGGGCTTTTTTACAGGAGTTGGCCCATTTCTATAACTTAGATACCAGCCAGCCCAGTATTGACTACATTGAGACTTCTTTGGAGAAAAAAACGCTAATTTCACCAGAGCTACAACGTCTTAAAATCTCTCTAGAGTCTGGAGTGTTGGCCAATATCCATAAGGCTTATCAGCGCTGTCAGTATGCACCTGCCCCAGATAGCAAAGGTATTGAGGCCTCAAGTCATGACTTGATTGTCAATGTGGTAACGCTTTCTAATCAGTGGTTGCCTGATGAGCAGACCATTCGTGATTGGCGTACTGAGTTTATGGCTTTGGTCGATGAGATGCGGGGCGGTATGGTGGAATACTAGTCACCTCAGTCGTTATTATTTAAGAGTCTAAATTTGAATTATAGACTATAAAAAAGGCACTACCGATGACCAGTAGTGCCTTTTTGAATGGGCTTGATTAAGCTAAGATTAGTAGATTTATATTTTTCAATTTACTTAGCTTTAATTTATTTAGATTTACCTTCACGGCGCTGTTTAAGCTCAGATTTTGGAATCCAAGCCCAAGTCATATCCACCGTAATTGGAGCCCGGTCGCTATCCGAGTTACGGTCCTCGATGACACAAGGAATGACCATCTCACCTTTAGGGGTGTCTAAAATATATTGACGCTGCTCATCGCTTAAAGTGGCTATGGCAGCTATCTGTCCTTTTTTGACCGGACGATAGAAGTTAACTTCATAAGACTTAACCAGTAAGATTCTATCTGAAGGTAGATTCACTGCCAAAACAAAACCAGTCGCTGTTTCTGCTAATAGCGTTACTGCCACAGCGTGGACCGAACCAATATGGTTTTGGACGGCTTTTTTATTCTCTAAGCTAACCACCAGTTTGTTTGGACTTACATCTTCGTAAACAATGCCAGTGGTGCCGACATAAGGTACAATCTTACTAAAGGCTTTGGTCAGCACAAAAGATTGAGTCGATTTGGGCAATAATTGCACCGCCTTCAAGATTTTGGTAAAAGAATTATTAATTGCTTTGGGTTGAGCGCTATTAGAGGCGTTCTTATCGGTAGCCTCATTTTTTGGCTGAGCTGCTTTAGAAGGCAGATTTAGTTGGGTAGCTATAGTGGCAGCTTTTTCAGACACTACTTTTTTAGTAGAAGATACCTGCTGTATAAGATTTGATAACTGGCTCATAACGCGTCCTTTCATGGTTTAAATTGGCTTTTATGGTTTGAGTTAGATAGTGACGTTCGATAAGAATGAAAAGAGTATAGCAAAACCATTATCCAATTAGAGATGATAAAGCGGTCACAAAAAAGGGTTGCCGATTACCAATTAATCCCCTTACTAACATTTTATAAAATGCGAAGAGATACTTTGAATCAAGATTTGATACCCCGTTTAACGTCCCTGCCCACTGAGCCTACCAATATCATTTTTACCGGTGTTGCAGGAACGGGAAAGACCCATAGGCTGCTTGAGCTACAAAAGCAATATGATGAGCCCATCGAGGCTTCGTGGGAGAGTTGGCGTGTCCAACAGGTCAGCCATTATGGGTGGTGCGAGGTAGTATGTGCCGTCTTGCTGCTAGAAGATAGATTGATGACGGTGCCAGAAATGATGCGTCATCCCTTGGTCGTGGATAAAGCCGCCGCCAATAAACGCAATGAGAATATCAATCAGACGTTATGGGTCCAGCTAAACAAACATGCTCATCCAGAATCTGTGACGGTCAATACTAGCCAACGTTCTGCCAACTCTTATTTTGACAAAACACAGAGCAGTCAGTGGTTCTTATTAGATGAGATCAAAGAGACGTTACGCAGTCAGCTGTCCGAACTACTATCGTTATACAAGGAGCAAGGCAAGCAGCCTGACAGCCAAGAGCTTGTGGTAAGTCGTAGCTGTTTGGTGAGCTTTCATCAATCTTATGGTTATGATGAATTTGTGGAAGGTATTCGCCCTCGCATTCATCCGCAAACCGGTCAGATGCAGTATGAGATACAGCAAGGGGCTTTTTTGGAGCTGTGTGCTAAGGCGAGTAATGATCCCAGTCACCGTTATGCGATGTTGATTGATGAGATTAATAGAGCCAATACCTCACAAGTCTTTGGTGAGCTTATGAGCGTCATAGAGCCGAGCAAGCGAGCAGGAGCAGCAACCCCAATGGCGGTACGTCTGGCTTACTCAGGACGTCAATTCATGGTGCCTAGCAACGTCGATATCTATGCCACCATGAATACTCAAGACCGCTCTTTGGCGACTTTAGACACGGCCTTTAGAAGACGCTTTGAGTTTGTCACTTGCTATCCCGACAGCTCGATTCTAATTGATGTTGAAGACAAAGCAGGCGACAGAGTTAACTTAGCCGTTTTAATGCAAGCTTTAAATCAGCGCTTGTTTACTTTATTTGGGGCAGAAGCGCAGCTGGGGCAGTCTTATTTTATGGGTATCAACGATATGGCTCAGTTGGCTCGACGTCTATATCGTCAGATTATTCCGCAAGTCATTGAGTACATAAAGCTCAGTGCTATGCCGGCACAAATACCTGAGCTATTGTCCCAGGTGCTATATGGTCAGAGCAATGAGAGGCATCAATTAGCGCAAAGCTTTACTGAGGTAACGCCTCCACTTAGCTTGCTACAAAGGGGTGTTGAGTCCAATCGTCAAGGGGCGCAGAGGTCAGCTGCTGCTCAGGCACAGGCTTCTGCCCCAGCTGGATTAAACCCCGACTTTATTACCGCAGCCACACGAAATAGTGAGCTAGAAAAAGAGACTGAGGGTGCAAACGTATATCTAACCGCTAAGCCCTATCAGCTGCTTTATGCGAGCTATTTGTCTGCACAGGAGCTGTAACCCTTGTATCCAGGCCTTACTGTGCAAAATGCAGATCGATATGGTGCTATGAACGCGTATCAGCATGACGGCGTGATTAGCTGCTTTGAACATCAGCGTCTTAGCCGACAAGACTTTGCGCACAGTATAGACTTTGACTATTTAATTGAGCAAGAATTACCTTGCTTTGGTATAGAAGTTAAGCGTGGCCAGCTGAGCTTAGTCGTCAGCCATTATTTAGCAAAAATAATTTTGCCCAGTGGCTTAACTTTAGAGATACTGCCAAAAATTAGTGTAGCGACGGTAGCAGAAACTCGCCAAAGCTCCTCCCAACGGCTAACTGCAATGGACTCAACGGTTAAGCGTAAGGCGGAGATAGTGCAGGCTCGCCAGTGGGTGGCAGTAATGTTAGCGGATATTAGTAAAGATAACATAGGGAAAAAGCTGGCGGCGCTAGACCTAGCCGCTAAACCTGGCTTTTATTCCCCTTCTTACCCAACAATACCCCCGCAGCTTGTAAGCGTTTCACGTACGCTAGATAAGCCTTGGTATGAAGGCTTGCTAGCAACAATTCGTCAAGCACTGCAACAAGCGGCAGTGACCTTACCCAATCGCTATCAAACCCAGTTGCAGAACCAGCCCAAAGCACAAGGTAAAATTAATCTTGCGGCACAGTTAAAAAATAACTGGCATCGCCCGCATTACCTATATACTGAGCAAGCGGTGTTTGAGACTGATCAACTATTGGCCCAGTTTTTGACCACTGCTTGGCAACAGCTGCAGAAACTGTCTGCTCGAAATGTCATAAATGAAAGTAGCTTCGATCAGCAGCTTCCGAGCAGTTTGCAAGGGGTTATGGTATTGCCTCCTCGGAGTTGGGAAGGGGTTTACCAACAGCTAAAAAGTAATACAGCCACTTGGGGCAGTCAGTTGAGCCTTGTACAGGCGCAAGTAGTCACTCAGGCCATAGAGTGGGGGTGGTGGCTATTGACACAAGGGTCTGTGGCTGAGTCTAGGCAAAGCACATTTGATAAGTCAGTGGATCAGTTACCGGTTGCCTCACTCATGATCAATATGAATCATGCGTTTGAGCGCTGGGTGCTGGGTAAGCTGCAAAGTTGGGCTTCCCAGCAGTTGGCAAATAGTCGACTTGTTATTCAACCCAGTTTCGACTGGCTATATTTAAAGACGAATTTTCCTAAATCGGGATTAAAATCAGAAGTCGTTCAAAAGCTAGTACCGGATGCTTGTATAATGACCCAAGAGGGCCAGATTAGTCATGTATTAGATATCAAATATAAATCGCTTTCTGCTGCGACTCAGGTGAGCGGAGCAGACTGGCAGCAACTTTATAGCTATCAACAGCGCCTAAATTGCCAAAATGCTTGGTTAATTTATCCAAAAACAAAAACTTTTACGCAAAGGCTTGACGTTTTTGATAATTTGGACGAGAATAGGCACTCAAATCAGGATGGTGATGTTTCAGGCAGGATTACACAAATGAGTGTAATACCTTTTGATCCCCAACAGGGGTTACTACTGATTTGAGGATTTTATAATAGATTCGATATTTTTTGAAAATATTTTAAAAAAAGTGTTGACAAGATTAAAGTTTAATCCTATTATATGCACCTCGATAGCGATAACACAGATGATTAAGTTGACCAGACAGTTATCAAAGTCGTAAAAAAGAAAAGTAAGATATCGGAGTGTGGCGCAGTTTGGTAGCGCATCTGGTTTGGGACCAGAGGGTCGTAGGTTCGAATCCTATCACTCCGACCACTTTTTACTAGAGCCTTACAGGCTTTTTTTTATGCTTTAAATACGACATTTGTTGTTTATTACTCTATATGTGTTTTAATAACAGTGTAGTTCGATAACAACGATGTTAGCACTATATGCGCCTGTAGCTCAGTTGGATAGAGCACTTGGCTTCTAAGCAGGTGGTCGCAGGTTCGAATCCTGCCAGGCGCACCACTTTCGCCTGAACTGTAATATCTAGAATGTTAGGTAATACATTGCACTTTCAATACACTCTGTGTTGATTATGGCGGCTGTAGCTCAGTTGGTAGAGCCCCGGGTTGTGATCTCGGTTGTCGTGGGTTCAAGTCCCATCAGTCGCCCCATTTTTTATTCCTTCCTTTACTTCTCGAAGCCCAATATTATATAAGTTGCTAATCTAGACGTTGTCTTGATTGGTTTTTTTACATTTTTGTCTTTTTATTTCACTCCTTTTATTTCAATCCTTACTGCCCTCTCAAATCTATTACTTATGGCTCTCTATTTATATGGATTGACGCATAAATTACTGAGTTAGCGGCTACCAAACTGCTCATGAAACTAAGATGTTCAGCTTTTGCAATAATGTTATGATAAAGGCATCTTAAAGAGGGTCGAGATAATATTATGGCAAACCGTTCAATAACGATTACTGCGCAAATTAAGGCTAAAGATGACGTTAGCTCCGAACCTGTCACTGCTCAGCAAGATGAGATACAGGCTATTGACGTTGTAGATAAGCCTATGGCGATGCCAAAGACAAAAGCGGAATTAATTGCGTTATACCAAACTGAGGCTTTAGAGATTAATAACTCTGTCCAAGCCAAGGAAATGGAGAAGGTGGCCAAACAGCGAGTGGCGTTGTATCAACATCAGCTAAAACGCACTGAGTTTTTTTATACCATAAATCCCTTATTACGTCCCACCTATATGGTACAGACATTAAAGTCACAGTTTATTGAGTACCAGCAATTCCAAATGGCCCGAGCCCTTGATCAGCGTGGCATTATTGATTTAGATAAAAATGAGATGATGTGGCAACAGTTGCACATTGTTGATGATCTTATTGCGGATATTGTGCATCACATGCCCGCTCAGCAGCCTGTAGGTTGGCAACTGACTTCAGTAAATAGAAACCATCTGAAATTTCCTACGGTAGGAAGACTGAGAGACAAAGACAGCGTTGCTGACCAGGCCAGTCTCAATAGCTATGTATTGGGTCACTTTGGGGTAATGAGCTACACCTATGACCGAGGCTATTTTATTGGTCATGTCTTGGGTTATTTATTTTGTTGCTATTATCTAGCCCACTTGTCGATAGCGTATGGGGTAACGCCTCTACCTGGAAATGTCGTGCCCGATTACAAATATGCTTCACTTGAAACCGCGAAGCTGGTTCGATTATTGCACAGCGTCGATGTCTATTGTAAGCGTCGTATTTATCAGTTGGCGGTACTTTGTGCCCGGCTCAGCTGCTATCAATTGGATAAATATATTGAAAAAATGCTCATTGCAGAGGTTAATGAGTTTGATAAAAAACAGCAAATTGAGCATTTGGACGCATTGTTTACCCAAGGTATCATGCCTGAGATGCCAGACAGGGTAGATTTAAAGCAATTTCCTGGCGCCTTCGGGGATGAAGGTAAATCCTAGAGCATTGTATCGTTAATAATTATTATACAAAAATATATTATATAGTAAGCTCGATGAACTATAGTCGTTAATCGTTTATGGCCTTGAAATAGATGGCTGTAGACCTGCATTATCCCGTATGCCCACTTACTTGACCTTATCCAAGCCTAATAAGGTCATCTTGCCAATATGAAATGACTTTAATGAAAAACTCAGTAGAAATAAAAAACAGCCCTTCTCGTTCTGGTCGTAAAGCTTTAGCGGCTTCGCTGGCGATATCCATAAGTTTTGGACTGGTTTCCGGAGTGGGTAGTAATCCAGCTCAAGCGGCCAGTCTGGCAGATCTATTTGGGGGCGCTGAGACTCAGGGTGGTCAAGAGAAGTTCTTAAAGGTAGAGCAAGCCTTCTCGGTTAAACCTAACCAAAATGGCAATAAAATTAATATCGCGCTAAAGATTACTCCCAAGCATTATCTATATAAAGACAAGCTGTCTTTAAAATTGCCAGAAGGGGTAACCGCTTCTTCGATTAAGTTCTCTCATACCTCGCAGACCATCGATGATCCTACCTTTGGTAAGGTAGATGTGTTTAAGCAGCCCCAAGTCACTGCCACGGCAACCTTAACCAACACCACTGCTACTGCCATTAATGAAAACATCAGCATTAGCTGGCAGGGCTGTGCTGAGGCAGGACTGTGTTATCCCCCGCAGACAGAAACGTTGGCCATAAGTTTACCGGCATCTACAGCAAGTGTAGCAGGGCAAAATAAAAGCCCTGAGCCAGCCGCTACTGCTAAGCCAAAACAGGTTGCTGCAACTAATGCCAAGCCAGCAACCAGCGAAAATAGTGCTTCGACTAAGACAGATACAGCAGCTAAATTCCAAAGTAACTTAACATCGCCCGCCAAACAACAGCCACAAACGATGGCCACTGCTAGTACTGTTGAAGTAGGCGATAACGAGGCGTTGGATGAGGAGTTAACTGCACAAGATACCGAGCTTACCGATGCCACTGATACTGATGGCGAAAATGAGACTGGTTTGGTTTCTGATGAGGATATGGCAAGTGTAGAGGGTGGTGATGACACTACTGAGACTAGCTTAGTTAAACAGGATAATGGCTTAAACTCAGGCTCAAGTGAGTCTGGTTTACAGCTGGGTAGTGAGCGAGTGGTCGATCAAGATCCCTTTGGTTTGGCAGAGCACCCTTGGCTGGCTCTGTTATTGTTATTTTTAGCAGGTTTGGGTCTGGCGTTTACCCCTTGTGTTCTGCCTATGTTGCCTATTGTCAGTAATATCGTGGCACGACAGCATACACCGACTGCCAAAAAAGGTCTGATATTAAGTGGTAGCTATGCCTTAGGGGTGGCCATTGCCTATGGTATCTTAGGCGCTATTATCGCTGTATTTGGACAGCAGCTTGGTATTATTGGGTGGCTACAAAACCCAGTGATATTATTAGCTTTTGCCACAGTATTTGTTGTGTTGGCCTTATATATGCTAGAGGTGGTTAGGATTCCTGTTCCCAACGCTATTCGCCAAAAGACTCAATCTTTAAGCCAAGCAGGGGATAAATATCTGGGCAGTACCTTCGGAAGTTTTATTGCCGGTTTACTGTCAGCCCTTGTGGTCTCTCCTTGTGTTTCTGCCCCTTTATTTGGCGCCTTGCTGGCGGTCTCCACCATTGGCAATCCGCTGTTAGGCTTCGCTGCTTTATTTATGTTAGGTTTTGGATTGTCAGCGCCGCTTATGCTACTGGGGGCAAGCCAGGGCAACTTAATGCCAAAAGCGGGCGAGTGGATGAACTGGGTCAAGCAAGGGTTTGCTTTATTGTTATTTGCCGTAGCACTGCTACTGGTTGAACGTGTGATGGTCAGTCCTATCATGTTGATGCTGTGGGCGATGTGGTTCATGGTGGTAGCAGTATGGGCTTGGAAATGGAGTGGCCGCGGCCAATTATTTACTAAACCATTGGCCCTTTTATTGGGCGGCTGGGCTGCTCTAACCCTGGTAGGCGCCGCTGCAGGCAGTAAAGATTCATGGCAACCTTTGGCTGTCTTCTCTCAGCCTAGCGCAGCATTAGTTAATGCCAACTCGCAGACGTCAGGCTCATCTGAAGCAATGACGGGGATTCAGAGTAGCGATAAGCATATTTATAGTTTAGATGAGCTTATTCCTATTATTGAACAAAACCCCAAAGTACTGGTAGATGTTACGGCAGAATGGTGTGTTGAGTGCCGTATTATGGACAAGACCTTATTTACCAATCGACCCGCTGCAATGCAGCAATGGCAGTTGGTCCGACTAGATGTGACGGAAACCAATGAAGAGTCGGCACGTATTTTGTCGGAATTAAGTTTGTTTGGACCTCCTGCTTTACTGTATTTCGTCGATGGTAAATTACAGGTGCAGCAAGTGGGCACGGTCGAGCGTCCTCAGTTCGAAGAGACTTTAAATAGGTTTTAAAGCCTGAGGCTTAGAGAGAACTTAGTAGCAGTATTTACTTATTAGTAGTATTTTATTGTAGGCGTGCTTCAAAATAGCACGCCTTCTTATTGTTATTAAATAGCGGTTATTTCGACCATTATTAGCTATACTGTCTTAACTTCTTATTACTTGATAAATACATAATTTTACACTATATTGCTTCACATGTTATCTTTAAGGTGATGACTGTGAGAAACATGACTTCTAAGCTGGGGCTGGCCTTACTGCTAAGCTCTGGACTAATATTGAGTGCCTGTGACCCTGAAACTGGCGAAGCAATAGGCACGCTTGAAAGCGGCTCCAATCTTAGTAACATTGAAATAGAGGTAGAAGATACCTCTGCTGTTAGTGATGCAAAAGATCTTAAGGCATTTCCTATAGCCTGCCGTAATGGCATAATTATGGAAGCCTTTGAGCAGCAACGCCACTCTATTCAGGTTAGAGGCTGCGGGCAGGTAACAGCGATATTGGCTGACGATAATAAGGGTAGTCGCCATCAGCGCTTTATCGTTCAATTAGAAGGTGTTGAGCCTAAACACACAGTGCTTATTGCTCATAATATAGATTTAGCACCCAGAGTTGATGCTTTACAAAAAGGCGATGAAGTGGTCTTTTATGGTCAATACGAATACAACCCACAAGGTGGAGTAGTACACTGGACGCATCATGATCCTGCCGCACGACACCAGCATGGGTGGATAGAGCATAATGGGCAGCGTTTTCAATAAGCCATATATAGCGAATTTAGTTTTTATTTATTTAGCTTAAGCTACTTGTCGCTATCAATCTTTATTTATATTGCAGTTTTTTAGTTTTTAACCTATTTTTCTAGAGTTACCGCTCTTCTAAAGGGAGCTAAGTAGCCCCTTATAAGTCATCTTTTGGTCACTTACAGATGATAATGTTTTTAGTTAACTGCTTTGTTTAATAGTATAATAATTCTTTTACCCTAATTATCAGGAATACGCATGATTACTTTGCGGCCATTAATAAAGAAGTCGAGACTGCCTTCATCAAAACTTAAGTTTTTGACCTTTTCTGTTGCGGCAGCTTGTTGCGTGCCGTTAACTGTTAATGCTGCTTCTGCTGAGACTGGCAATTCAGCTGCACAAGCCATAGATTCAAACTCCCAACAAGTGGCTGTTAATGCCTTTATGAAATGTACCGATTTAAAGCTAGAATCGGCTCGTTTGGCTTGTTATGACAAAGTTGCTACTGGCGAAGAGATTGTTGTGGGTCGTGAAAAAGTACCTTTAGATCTGGTTGAAACGGTTAAGGCCAGCTTTACTGATCTGCGTCCAACTGCAGTCTTTGCAACTGAAGGCAATGAAGCCTCAGAAGGAAATCCTGAGTTAGCTGCTGAAGTAGAAGACAATATCTCTCCTGGAGCACCAACTGCTTTTGGTAACGAACAACTGGCTAAAGCAGGCGTTACGGTTGAGGATTTTGAGGCTTATACCCCGCTTAGCCTGGCTTATGATTTAGATAAAAATAGCGAGCAGGGAACTTGGACTGTTAGACCGCATCGTCCTATTTATTTATTGCCCGCTTATGTTCAATACAACCCCAATCGCCATCCAGAAACACCTACTCAAAAACTTGACTCTAAAGATATTGAAGATTATGGCAATAAATATGCTGATAATTTAGAGCTTAAAGCACAGATCTCTTTGAAGGCTAAAATTCTAGAAGATGTGTTTGATACCAATGCCGATGTTTGGTTTGGGTATACTCAGCAAATGCATTGGCAGGTTTACAACAGTGAGCATTCACGTCCCTTTAGAGCCACCGACTACATGCCTGAGGTGTTTATTACTCAGCCAGTAACAGCAAACCTACCTTTTAATGGTCGTTTGCGTATGTTGGGGGCGGGGGCTATCCACCACTCTAATGGCCAGTCTGACCCTTGGTCGCGTTCTTGGAACCGCTTGTATTTAATGGGTGGGGCTGAGTGGGGTAAGTTTAGTCTTCAGCCTAAGATTTGGACCCATGTTAAAGAGAAGAATAACTCCAAGTCGAGTGATAACCCAGATATTACAGATTACTATGGCCATGGCGAGCTTAAAGCGTTATACGACTTTGGTCGAGGGGAGAACTTGTCTGTCTTAGGTCGTTATAATTTTGATACCGAAAAAGGGGCGGTTCAGCTAGATTATACTCTTCCTTTATCGCGTGATGTGCATGGCTTTATCCAAATTTTCCATGGTTATGGCGAATCCATCATTGACTATAATGAAGAAACCACGGCCGTTGGTGTTGGTCTTTCTTTAAATGATTGGAAAGGGCTATAGAAGTCATTGACTTCTGTAACCCAAAAAGTGGCACAGCGAAAATATACGACCAAGAGTAATACAACGAGCCGTGCCTGCTTTTTACCAACTGGGTATGTGGCGGGTGCAGTATCTACAAAGTGTTTGTTGTGTCTGCCATAGTAATCCAGCAGTTGTACAAAAAGAGGGCTTAAATGATAAGCGCTCTTTTTTTTCGTCAATTATAGTGAAAGAACTTATAAACTGTTACAAAGCCAAAGAAAATAAAAGAACAAAGTATCGATACACTGCAGACGCCAGTCTTTACGTTTACGCTTGATCCAAGCCCAGGCTTTTTCGATGGGATTTAAATCTGGGCTATAAGGTGGTAGCCATAAAATACAGTGT
>NZ_FUGE01000135.1 GCF_900162825.1 Psychrobacter piechaudii | reverse complement strand
AGATAACAGCTTAATTGTGGTTGGTGATGTTAAATCTCGCTCATTTACAACTAAAAAAACCAAGCTCGCTAAATCAACATATGATGCAGGATGGTTTGAGCTTAAACGACAACTGGAATACAAATGCAAGCATGCAGGTTGTCAGTTTGAGATCGTAAATGAGAGTTACACTACCCAGACCTGTTCGTGCTGCCACAAAATAAGTGACAGTAGCTTGAGGGTAGAGCAGGTTTGCGAATAAGAGGATGGACTTGTGCTGAGTGTGGCACATGGCATGATAGGGATATCAATGCTGCTAAGAACATCCTCGCGGTCGGGCTTGGCCGTCTAGCTGTAGGAATCCCCTCGGTTTAGCGAGGGGAGGAGGTCAACGCGGCTTTATTTGACCAACTACCGATAGGGGTGTTGACCTCTTTGGGCGCTATGATATTTCTTAACCAACCTAAAGCAGGCAATGTGCGCCAGCGTCAGGCTTTGCTGTTCTTTATTGGCATTATTATGGTTGGTAGCTTCAGCTTAGGGCTTGTGGCTCATAATCTGCCAGCTCTTAGAGTGCCACTGTTTATCTTCATGGCCTTTTCAATGGTACTCATGGGCCGTTACCTACGTCTGCCTCCACCTGGGGGTATGTTTATTATGATGGCCTCGGTTCTAGCTATTTTTATGCCCGTAGAATGGTCAGGAATACTGTTTAAAATTGCTATTGTCGCTGCCGGGGCTATTTATGCTTGAGTAGTGTCTCTGTTTTATAATTTATGGATAGTAAGGCCGCCTGCGGAATATGTAGACCCAAGTCATGGTTATCAGCTGGGCATGGTGACAGAGAGCTTAATTGTTAGCGCCTTTGTGGTGCTGTCACTGGAGGTGGCCTTATGGCTGGACATGCCTTACCCTTATTGGGTGCCTGTTAGTTGCTACGTCATCATGCAAGGGATGCAACTACGCACGATGTGGATTAAACAGTTGCATAGAATTTTGGGCACCGGCATTGGGGTGTTTGTGGCTTGATTTTTATTGTCACTACCTTTATCAGACATCGGGGTGGCAATCGCCATATTTATGATGTTTGTCTGGATAGAAACCATCATTACCCGCCACTATGCGCTGGCGGTGGTCATGGTCACGCCGTTAACCATCTTTATTGCCGAATATGGAAGGGAGCATCCAGCCCTATCCGCTGGAGCTGCGGCGGCCTACGATGGTATTGTACAGGCCAGGTTTTTAGATACCTTGCTGGGCTGTTTAATCGCTTTGCTTGGCGGAGTAGTGATGCATTCTACGGGATTAAGAAAGCCGTTAATGAGCTTAGAGACTAAGGTTTTTAACCCTAAGCGGTAGCGATTAGGGCGAGTAGTCCCATATTAACGCCACCGTTATTGACAGAGTCAGTGCTGATTAACATCATTTATCGATCGTTACTGAGCCTCAGTTAAGGCATTAAGGTCAACGCTAGCCCCAGTCCATAGCTTAAAGCTTAAGGCAGCTTGCCCAATGAGCATACCGTAGCCTGATGAAACTTCAGCGCCTTTATCAGAAAAATGAGTTAAAAACGGCAACTCGCGACCATACATCATATCGTAGGCATAATCGCAGTTTAAGTTTTCTTTTAGAGGTAGCATCTCCCCTGATAAGCCGATTGAAGTGGCATTAATGATGAGGTCAAAATCACCTTCTAATTGCTCTAAACCACAGTAATCAGGATTAATAGCGTCGATAACTGGGCTGGCTGCACACAATTGCTCAATCAGGGCTTGTGCCTTTTCCACAGTACGGTTGGCAATGGTGAGCTGTTTGATACCGGCCTCGATGAGCGGTAGAGCCACTCCGCGTGATGCGCCGCCAGCGCCCAATATCGCAACTTTAGCCCCTTTAAGCGGCCAGCCTAGGCTGAGCAAGTGATTGACCAGTCCTTGACCATCGGTATTGTCGCCATAGATTTGCCCTTCTTTTAGCATAAGCGTGTTCACCGCCCCTGCTACTTTAGCATGCGCTGAAAGCTGCCCACGCCCTGCACATAACTGGTATGCTACTTGTTTAAAAGGGACAGTGACATTAGCGCCGACACCACCCCCATTAAAAAAAGCCTCTACCACAGCGATAAAGCTGGCAGCATCGTCGGGGCAGTACTGACGGTTATAACGAATCTGCAACTGCGCTTGTTCGGCAAATCGCTGATGAATCTCAGGAGATTTGCTGTGCGCAATCGGATTACCGATAACAATAAAGTGCTGAAGGTTAGACGGACTCATAAGATACTCTATGTTTTTAGCTGTCTTATTAAGACAAAGTAGGTTGGCGGGTATAAGTTAATACTGAAACTCAATTAAAATACAATGTGCTTAGACCGCTGTTTTGGGGTTTATTACCTATAATTTAGTATAAAAAGATGAGTATAACAAACCCACTATGCTTGGGAGAGTCGTCTGTAAGGTTTGTCTTGGGCTTCATGCTTTTTCCACTATGCAATGCGTGGCGATTTGGATAAACTAGACACTCATTTTTAGAGAGAGTGAGGGCTTTATTGTAAAGTCTTCATTAAAGAGTTACCGAGGTGGGTAACGGTCCAAAAAATAAGTAAAAAGGTGTGCGTGAATGATCTTCAGCAAATCCAAAAACTCTAGCCAACCCTTTACTACAGGCTCAATGCTCTCAAAGCTAGGGGCATTAGGGCTAGCTACCTGTTTGTTATTTATAGGCTGCAGCAAGGCCGACGAAACCGTGACTCCAGTGGGGACCTCTTCAGAGACGGAAGCCTCAAAGCAACAAGCCCTATCTAACAATGATGCTATGGCCAGCCATGAAGCAGACACTCGTGTGGACCCAAACGTTAACAAGAAGCCTGAGGGTAAGCCGGTTAGCTACGATGTACAGAGCTGGAAAGCTTCCAACACTCAAGATTTGAGCTTAGAGGATGTGGATGCCTTAAAGAAACAGTTTGGTAAAGTCACCGTTACTGATGAAAAAAGCCTAGATTATGCCAGTAATATGGCAGTGAAATACCGTTTTATGAAAGGCGATGAACCCTATCTAGATAATATCATTGATTCGCAAGATTATCTGGAGCTTGGCTGGTATTATGCCAACCCCAATGACTCTGATAGCGAAAAGAAAATGAGCATTGATCATGCCAAAAAAGTATATAAGGTGATGACTGGGCTTATGGGAGATGAGGGCAAGGATCTGGTTCAAAGCATTCTATCTGGCAAAATCGTTAAGAATAAAGTCATCAATGATACCAAGGTAGAGCTGGCCAAGTGTGAGTTTTATAGCTGTATGATTATTATGAATAAAAACGGCTAATCATTTTTTAATACCAATTTAATACCAATTCAGAAGGTTAAATTAACCACCAGTCGGTTATTAAGGAGAGGGGGATGTCTCATGCCATGACGTGGTATCAACTCAGTGATGCCGGCATGAGCGCCCTCACACCTTCCGTGCCTTCTTGCTCTTCAATTTCCTCCCTTGTACCTAATGATAGTATCGCCCCTAACCTAAGAGCGGTGGCCTATGGGGATGGCTTCTTTAGTACTATGGGGGTGCATAAAGCACAGCTGCTTTGGCAGTCCTACCATCAAGCTCGTATCATGAGTCATTGCCAAGCTTTGCAGTTAACCCTTTCAACTCAGGTTGAGCAGCAACTGTGGCGCGAAATCCGCCAGTTTGCTACGACTATTGGCGATGGATTGATTAAAGTTATCCTTTCTCGTCCTGCCCAGAATTTGCGTGGCTATGCTTATTCAACGCAGGCAGCAGACAATGAGGCTTTAATTTGGATAGGGGTGATGCAGACAGCAGCGCTCGCAGAGCATACAGCTCAGTTTTTGAGGGGTGACTCGGATGATGGTCCGTCCTTAGGAGAGCAGGTGTTACAGCAACCTCCAATTATCGCCCAATGTTTGCAATCACAGCTGGCCAGCTTGCCTCAGCCGTTGGCGGGTCTAAAAACCTTAAATCGTTTGGATGGGGTGATGATAGCTGGTGAGTTACAGCGTCATAAGCAGCAGAATGCCGAACTTGCTGAAGGTTTGGTAGCAGATATGAGCGGCAATTGGGTGGAAGGGGTGATGAGCAACTTCTTTTATACATTAAAGCCGGAGCTGGCTGCTGAAGGTAATGACGCAGCCTCTGACGTTTGGTATACGCCGCCCATTGAGCAGTCTGGGGTGCGCGGGGTTATGCGTCAGGTTATTCTTGATAAGCTAGCAAAGCTCGGCACACCTGCCCAGCTGCGTTACTTGAGCAATGAGGATTTAAACCAACTTGAAGCCCTGTTCTTTTGTAATGCGGTGCGTGGTGTTACTCCTGTTCAGCAGTTATGGTTTCAAAATGAAAGGTTTCAGTTATCTTTAGCGCCTTTCCAATACAATATAAAATAGCTCAATGACGAGACAAAACAGCCTAGATAGTTATTCCCCATTGAATATCTGAGCATACAGTGCTAAATTCTAGCAAACTTTTACCTCGTGAGTGGCTATGAGCGATTCAAATTCAAAAAAACCAAGCAATAATCCCAATAAACCGACCGCTACTGAGGCTGAAACAGTGCACCCAACGGACGTCTCCTTGGTGTGCGACGACCCCTCTCGTCATAAAAAACAGCCTCCAAAACCTACCTCAAAACGTGGCTATCAGTTGCTATTGGTATTTGGTTTAATACTGCTGTTTTTGTTGGCCATGGCGTATCAGACCTTGTTTGGTCACTCTAATCAAGCCGCTGGTGACTTGGTTGTGGAAGAAGGTCAAAGCTATTATGGCTTCTTACCTCAGTTCCAACGCGATGTCCCCATGTTCTCTGCCAGCTTAGCCAAGCTGTATATCAAGGCAACTGTGGATGCGCCTCTGCATGCTGGTACTTATGAAGTGCCGAAAAATGCCAGCTTTAAACAGCTGATGGATGCTTTCAAAGAAGGTCAAAAAGTAGACATGGTTACTATCCAGATTATTGAGGGTAAAACCGCTGCTGACTTGTACAAAGCAATTACCAAGACTGAAGGGGTAGTGTTAGAGGTATTAGAGTCAAATGGCAAGCCTAAGGCCGATTTTAAGCAGCTATTGGGTATTGATGCGTTCACTCCAGAAGGCGAGTTTTCTAGCAACTTAGAAGGCTGGTTTACTCCAGATACCTATTACTATGCCAGAGGCATTACTGACAAACAGATTCTAAATGACCTTTATAAGCGTCAACAACAAGCTTTGGATAAGGCGTGGGAGAATCGTGCTGCGGATCTGCCCTATAAAACCCCTTATGAGGCGTTAATTATGGCCTCTATTATCGAAAAAGAAACCAGTGTTGAAAGTGAGCGCGAATTGGTGTCGGCAGTATTTGTGAATCGTCTAAACATGGGGATGCGTCTTCAAACTGATCCGACGATCATCTACGGTATGGGTGAGCGTTATGATGGCAATATTCGCCGTACCGATATCAATGAGAAGACCGCTTATAATACCTATCAAATTGATGGCTTACCACCGACTCCAATTGCACTGCCTTCTCCAGAATCTATTGAGGCGGCTATGCACCCAGCCGATAGTGATGCTTTGTATTTCGTGGCCACGGGTACAGGTGGGCATAAATTTACCAAGACCCTCGCGGACCACAATCGTGCAGTACAAGAGTACTTACAAGTTATGCGTGAACAAAGAAAAGCTGATAACCCATAAATAAAGAGAGTCGAGTCTTATGTCGCAGACAGTCAATGAAGCTAAATTTATCAGCTTTGAAGGTACTGAAGGGGTGGGTAAAACCACGGCCATCAATAGCCTATGCCAACGTTTAACGGACGCCGGTATTGAGTATGTGCAGACTCGAGAGCCAGGCGGCAGTCCGTTTGCCGAGCAGCTTCGTGAGCTATTATTGGATACCAAGACGGATATCACTGATGACACTGAGATGTTATTAATGTTCGCGGCTCGTAGTGACCACTTGGCAAAAGTTATCTTGCCGGCGCTAGAGGCAGGGAAGTGGGTAATTTGCGATCGCTTTGTAGACTCTACTGTGGCCTATCAGGGCTATGGTAGAGGCTTTGGAAACTCAGTTATGTTGCAGAAGATTGAGGGGCTTATCAGTCAATTTGTGCCTCGTTTGCCAGACTTAACTTTGTGGCTCGATTTACCGGTCGCAGAGGGCATGCAGAGGGCAGGTAAGCGCAGTGCTGCTGATCGCTTTGAACAACAGAAAATGGCTTTTTTTGAAAGGGTGTATCAAGGTTTTAGTGAGCAATATCAAGCTCATCCTCAGCGTATCCAGCGTATTGATGCCCAAGGTGAGGCAGAGGAGGTTGCAGCTAGAGTTTGGCAGGCTGTTGCTCAAAAGCTATAGCCACTAAGGGTATAGTTATCATAGAGGTTGTATTGTAGTAGATAAAAAAAGAGCAGCTTCTATATGAGCTGCTCTTTTTTTTGGATAGTTTTTAGACGCTTGTTGACTGTTTTTGGATTAACAATAACTCATGGCGTTCTAAGACGATTTATCCGAATTAATTTTTGCTTCAGTGTCGGGCAAACGCTGAGGGTCTAATGAGCCATCAGCCTGCCTCGGGGCTTGAGAGTTACCATTGTCTTGTGACTGCAGGTTTTTGACCGAAGCGGGTCTACTGCCTTTATTGCCAGAAGCTTTGTTGGTATGGCCATTAACGCCACTACTGCCATTACTAGCATTGTTATCAGAGTGCTTTTGTAAGCTCTGCTCAAGCTTGGTTGCCAGCTCAGCCTCTAACTGCGTAGTAGGCAAAATTGTTGAAGCAGTCGTTGAAGGCTTGGCTTCACTGTTGTTGCTTGTAACATCTTGGCTAGGTTGAGTATCAGCTGCTTTAGCGGGTGGATCAACTGGCATTGAATCAGCTTTACTGATATCCAAACCATGGCTTGGATCCTCTACCCCTTCGGTGATGGTTTTCTCTTTACGTTTATCAGGGGGCTTTGAGGTGGCTTCAAACTGTGAGTTGGCTAAGGCGCGGGCTTGGTTTTGTTTCTCCGTGACATCAACTTCTTTTGGCTGCACTTCATCTTCAATGACCAGTGCCACCAGCTTATGGTCACGAGGAATCTCATTGTCAAAGCTGTCACTGATTACCTGTAAACGACCTTCTTTATCAATAGTGAATAAAGGCACAAATTGCTTATTGTCGGCCCGATACTGACTGTAGCTATAACTGTCAGTGATGTTGGTGATCTTTACCCGAGCCTTCTTCGACAGCATACTGGCCATCTTAGTATAGGTCACGTCCTTACCAAACAACCAACGTGAATTGAAGCCTGAGCGCTTCGTTTCTCTTTCAGTCTTTGATTTGTCTTCAGTGAACTTTAAGCGATAGATTTTTTGTTCGCCAAATTCATGGCGATAATGTAGCTCCGATAGGGTGTTCATCTCTTTATCAGTGCTCATAGCAAACAAGTGACCAATCCCGATTAAGTCCAAGTGACGTTCAGCATGATCAGAGATGGGATTGCCAAAATAGGTGCGTAATCCAGACATACGAGCTTTGGCAATATTGGTGTAGTTATTATGGGCCACCACAACATCGAAGCCTTGGTCTTGTAAAGCCGTGGCAACGGTAAGCGCTACAGGGTTGGAGCCAACAATAAGCACCCCGTTGCTGGCGGGCTCTCGTACCCCAAGTAGATTGCCTACCATCTTTGCGCCCATGCCTTGAATGAGGACGGTGCCAATGATGACCATAAATACCAGCGGTACTAACAGCTCTACCCCTTGGATATCATACTCTTGCAGCCGAATAGCAAATAGAGAAGAGATGGCAGCAGCCACGATACCTCGAGGCCCAATCCAACTGATCATCATTTTTTCAGAAGTTTTTAAGTTAGAGCCCATAGAGGAAACCCACACCGACAAAGGGCGCGCCACAAACATAACAATGACTAATAATACTAAGCCTTGGAAGCCGACGCTTAACAGACTGTCTAATTCAACCCGAGCCGCCAATACAATAAACAAGACTGAGATTAATAGCAGAGTTAACGACTCATTAAATTCTAGGATCTGCTCACGGGGGAAGTCTTTCCAGTTGGCTAAAGCCACGCCCATCACCGTCACTGCCAATAGGCCTGACTCATGCTCTAGATGATTGGATACAGAGAATAGAAGCAGCACGAAAGCTAGAGTGAAAACGTTGTGTAAGAACTCAGGAATCATGTGACGTTTGATTAAGTTTGCCAGTACAAACGCCCCAAACATACCAATGGCAGTGGCAATAATCACAATCTCAGCAAATAAGAAGATGCTGTTGGCCTCACCGCCTGAGATGACGTATTCGTACACCAAAACCACAGCGATAGCGCCCACGGGATCAATAATGATCCCCTCCCATTTTAAGATATTGGAGATGGTCTTGTTAGGGCGCACACTGCGTAGCAGCGGCATAATCACCGTAGGACCGGTAACACAGACTAAGGAGCCAAATAGCAACGCAATTAGCGGATCGACATCGAATAATAGATAAGTAGATAGGGCGACCACAGCAATGGTAATTAATACCCCCACTGAGACCAACATTTGCACCACAGTGCCGTGTTGCTTAATTTCTTCGAATTCTAAGGTGAGTGAGCCTTCAAATAAAATGATGGCCACGCCCAAAGAGATAAAAGGGAACAGTAAATCCCCAATGACCGCATCGGGTTTAAAATAGCCCATTATCGGGCCAATAAAAATACCAATCAGTAATAAAAATAAAATTGACGGCTGTTTTAAATACCAAGCTAGCCATTGCGCAGCAATGCCTAGCCCAACCACGCCAGATAATAATAAGGCGGTATCCATAAAAAATCCTTGTGTATGCAGTGCCCTTTCCCAGTTACGCAGTCAGCATTTATTAAATCCAGCGGATATAAATATGCGGTTATGAAAAATAGTAAACAGGAATCGGTAAGTAGGCACTGTAAAAAAGCCCAGTGGTCTATGACTAGGCTTTACTAATGCAGGGCTTACCATAAAGTCATGTACTTAAATTTAGCCATGATTTGTAGCAGCTGATCTTTATTAGCGCTATTGTTTTGATAGTCCTATAACCCAGTGAGATTGGCAGATGATTGGCCATACATTGGGCGACTGTTGACACCCTGAGTAAAAAAAACTAGGGTTAAGTGAATTTATGATATCACGAAATAAAGTAACAGATGCGGTACAATTACCCAAGGATGCTGTAGTTTTTGACCCAGTTACTAAATTAGAAAGCAACTGCAATTCAAGCGATGCTTGCTCGTGCTATAAGTGGCTAGCGTATGCTATAAAAACGCCTTATCATGAATTACAGATTTTATAAATGATTATAATTAACGGCTGTGGCTGTAAAGTTGACATGACCCACGAATGGACTGAGGTCAACCTATTGTTTAACACAGACCCTCCAGGAGAATTACTATAATGAATAGTGCTTCACAGACAGACAATCCTCGTACCACTGCAGTGAACGCTGTAACAGAAGATCGGGCAGACGATGCCTTAGTCTTCCCTAATATTTTGAGCCAAAAGCTCACCAAAATTCAGCAAGCCCTAAAAGCGGTAAGTGTGGGTTCAGTGCTGGCAGCCAGTAGCTTAGGGCTAGGAGCAGTGAGTACGGCCTTAACTACCGGCGCTTTGGTGGCGGCCACTGCGACCCCCTCAGTGGCTCAAGCGGCTTTGGTGGCCTCCGACTTCTCAGATCTGGTGGAACAGGTAAGTCCAGGTGTGGCCCGAGTTAACGTGGTCACTAAAGTGAGTGAAGAAGAGTTGGCTAAGGCTCAAACCGTTGAGCTACTGCGTCAGTTCTTTGGTGATAGAATTCGCATTCCAGGCGCTCAGCCTCCAGCTATTGAGTATAACTATGGTACTGGGTTCTTTGTGAGTACCGATGGTTATATGTTAACCAACCACCACGTGATTGCCGGTGCAGATAAAATTACCGTCACCCTAAATGACCGAACTGAATTGGATGCCACATTAGTAGGCAGTGATGAGCGCTCCGATGTGGCGGTGCTCAAAGTAAAAGCGTCGCCTGGTAAGTCCTATCCCGCCTTGCCCACAGGAGACTCAAATGCGGTAAGAGTGGGGGAGCCGGTATTGGCCATTGGCTCTCCTTTTGGTTTCGACTACTCAGCTTCTGCGGGTATCGTTAGTGCCAAATCTCGTAACTTTTCACGTGATATCAGCGTGCCTTTTATTCAGTCAGACGTGGCGCTAAACCCTGGTAACTCTGGCGGCCCTTTGTTTAACCGCAATGGACAAGTGATTGGTATTAACTCGCGAATTTTTAGTGGCACCGGTGGTTACATGGGGCTGTCCTTCTCAATCCCCATTAACGAAGCCTTAGACATCTACCAGCAGCTCAAACAAACTGGGGTAGTGTCGCGTGCTTATATGGGTATCTTCCCGCAAGATATAGATCGCAACTTAGCAGAAGCTTATGGTCTAAGTAAGCCACAAGGGGCTTTATTGATTAAAGTGACGCCAAACTCTCCGGCAGAAGCATCAGGACTGAAAGCTGGTGATATTATCACTCAATACAACAATAAGATGATTTTAGAGTCGTCAGATTTATTAAACATCATTAACCGCAGTAAGCCAGGTGATGCCTTTAACGCTGTGGTGTTACGTCAAGGCAAGCAGCTAAATATCAGAGGTAAACTATCAGCAGCGCCTGATGAGGTTTCCCCTGATGCCGTGGTCACCAAAGCCAATAACAGTCAGATTCGTCTAGGATTACGTATACAAGCCTTACCGCGTGAGAGCTTGGCTAAGCTAGGCGGAGAAGGGGTGTTGATCACAGAAGTTGATCCTACTGGGCTCGCCGCTCGTGCTGGGCTAAGACCAGGGGATGTGATTACCAACTTACACCAGAAGTCGATCAGCAGTATCGATGACTTCCAACGCGCCCTACGTCAGCTTCCAGAAGAGGGGGTGGTAACCATTGAGGTTATTCGTCAGGGTATCCCAGCCATTATCGGTCTGCGTTTGGATTAAGAACGAACTGTTAATTTTTAACTTTCTATTTCAGAAAGCAAAAAGCGACGCTACTTTTTTTTGAGTGCGTCGCTTTTTTATTGTCGGTTTCTATTAATACAGATTAAAGAGATAAGAGGGATAGAATAAAAAAAATAACAGAATAAATATAGCAGACATAAAAAAACCTCCAATCGTTCTGATTGGAGGTTTAGTGCTTATCTATTAACAAATATAACGCTAAGGATAAGCTCGAATAGGTGGTATCCCGTAGGGGATTCGAACCCCTGTTACCGCCGTGAAAGGGCGGGGTCCTAGGCCTCTAGACGAACGGGACACAAAATCATGTAAACATGAAATAGTTTTACAACGTAAGGTGCTATAAATAGCTTTGCCTAGGTGCTTACGTTGGTGCCGCTGACAATCATTATATACTAAATATTCTGAGTATCAACTAATCTTAAATGTGGTGGAGCTAAACGGAGTCGAACCGTTGACCCCTTGCATGCCATGCAAGTGCTCTACCAACTGAGCTATAGCCCCTCTCTAAGAGTGGGCGTATTATATGCGGGTAATGAAATGTTGTCAACACTTTTTTTCAACTATTTTAAAAATATTTCAAAAAAGAGGCTTTTTACAGCAAAAACAGCGTTTATACCTACCATCCCATAAGATGTGGCGGGCATTATAGGTCAAAATGATCGCTATGAAAAGCCCAATAATCAAAAATAGTGCTATTTTTTTAATCCTTTTTAAAACTTAGTCGAATTGGCCACTAATTTGCGGCTTTAAAAGGGGTGTGGTTCCAGTAAGCGAGTAATAAAAAAGGGGGTCAAATTAAATTTGACCCCTTTATTTCAAAACCAGGCTTGGACTAGGGGCTAGCCCTCGATTATCTATTAAGCTATCTTGGTATGAGTCTAACTTTTGAGTTAAGCGCCCTCACCAAAGCGACCTTGTTGAAAGTCATTTATAGCTTGAATAATCTCCTGCTCACTGTTCATCACAAAGGGGCCATATTGCACGATAGGCTCCTTCAAGGGGCGACCGGTGACCAAGATAACTTTGGTAGCCTCGCTACCGGCTTGGATGGTGATGCCATCCGCATTGGGGTCATTTTTTAGGATGGCCATGTTTTTAAGGGGTACTTGCTTGCCTTCAATACTGGCATTGCCACGGTACACAAACACAAAAGCATTGTGATTGGGTGGAATGTTATGGCTAAAGCTGGCACCTGCTGGTAAATGAATGTCTAGATAGGTAGGTTCAGTGACTTCTCGAGTTACCGCCCCTGCTATGCCATTGGACTCACCGGCGATTACCGTTACTTCTGTGCCATTTTCGGTCACAAACTTTGGCAAGTCAGCATTTTGGAAGTCTTGGTACCAAGGATTGTTCATCTTGTCTTTGGCCGGTAAGTTTAACCAAAGCTGAAAGCCTTCCATTTCACCATCTTCTTGCTCAGGGATTTCTGAGTGAATAACTCCACTAGCAGCCGTCATCCACTGTACACCACCATTTTCGAGTAACCCTTCATTGCCAGCACTGTCTTTATGACGCATACGGCCAGTAATCATATAGGTGATGGTTTCAAAGCCACGGTGAGGATGGTTTGGAAAGCCAGCGATATAATCCTCTGGATCATCGCTTTTAAAGTTGTCTAACATCAAGTAAGGGTCAAGACGCTGCTGCAATTGATGAGTCAGCACTCGAGTTAGTTTAACGCCCGCCCCATCTTGGGTGTCTATACCAGCATAAAGCTGTTCAACTTGACGAGGTTGAGTAAGCATCACCTCGTTTTTTATAGGGCTAGTCATTATTTTTCTCCTGATGTCTGATATATCTTGTATTTGGTTTCTACTGCCATCAATATCAAGGCGTAACCATGTGTTATAGTTGTTAACTGCCTATTTTGAATATTAATTAATCATAACCCTATATTCGATTGTTAAAAGCTTACTGCTGAAATAAACAGTGCTTATTTTAGAATCCTGATTTGGAATACCATTTTGAAATATATAGCCCATTATCCTGCTCATATCCAAGATCAAGTTAAGTCCCTTATTGAGCAGGATAAACTGGGCCTGTATTTGCAACAAAAATACCCAGAGACACATCAAATTCAAAGCGATAAAGCCTTGTATCAATATGTGACCGAGATAAAAAACCGACACATGAAAAATGTGGGTACCTTATCGCAGGTCAGCTATAACAGTAAACTTAAAGTATTAAAGCAGGCTCTCGGCATACACACCCACCAGTCTCGGGTGCAGGGCAGTAAACTTAAATCGCATAACAGTATTACCGTCGCTAGTGTGTTCAAAGAAGCGCCGCTTGAGTTTTTGCAAATGATAGTGGTACACGAATTGGCCCATTTTAAAGAAAGCGAGCACAACAAAGCTTTTTATCAGCTGTGTTGTCACATGCAGCCTGATTATCATCAGGTTGAGCTGGACATGCGGTTGTGGTTGCTGTGGCGAGATTTGCAAAAGTCTCAAGGATAAAAGATTTTTAGTAAAAAGGGCTGACAATAACTGACAGCCCTTTTCTTATTTTTCTAATTTAGAAACTTACGTATGCTATTAGCTCAGTTGTAGCGAGCCTGTGGCACCCATCATTAAATCAACGACATCACCTCCATCTATAACTTCAAAACGGGGATCAATCTCTGATTCTTTAATGCCGTTATGCTGCATACAAGCGCCACATACCAGTACATTTCCACCCTGTTCAATAAATTTTTCTAGTAAGTCTTTAGCAGGTTTAAAGGGGGCGCCAATATCTATCTCATCTAGCGCATTAGGCTTAGAAAGTTTAACAGCATCTATAAATAAGATAACGCTTGCTGAATGGCCTTTCTCTAATGCTTTAACGGCCATGGTTAAGCCGACAGTAATTTTACTTGGATTGCTGGTATCATCGAATAAAGTGGTTACAAAATCTGTTACGTTGGGCATGATGTGCTCCTTGGTTTTGGGTGTCTTATTATAAGTGGATTGGATTTCTTGCTATAAGGGGAGTGGGTATCTAGTTACCTTATTATTTAGTCTCTGATTATTAGAATAACAATTATTATATTTTTTTATATAATGTTTTGTCGTAAGCCTGTTATAGGTAGGTAAGCTAAGATTTCTAAAGATTTAAAAGAGGGTAGGCTATAAGCTTTATTTTTTTAATAGGCATAAAAAAGCTGAGTATGTAACTCAGCTTTTGGGGTTTGGGAAGCTACTGCTTATAACTAGATGGCATTACCGCCGGCACTGTTCCATATTCTAGTAAATCCAATAGCTGGAAGAGATAATAAATCATTATCTAGTTTGACTGAGACTGGAGAGACAGATGTTCTAAAAAGATTAACCACGTAGCGATGTCCACGTTCTGTTTCTGGGGTATAACTATAAAAGTACTTATTTGCATCACCAAACTTTCTGCACCAGCTTGACATTTTTACAGCTTGTCCATTAAATACCAAAGTTGTACTTGTAGGATAACTAGTCTCATAGCTGCACACATTATTATCACCCAAATAAGCACTAGAAAAATAAAGTCTTTGCTCTCCTGCTTTAGAGTGAGCTACAACAGCATCGAAGATTTTTAAGTTCGAATCGTAATCTGAATTATACATTATAGATGTTCCAAACCCACCGGATGCTTCGCCCCAAGGAAGTGTTATAAGAGTAGTTGTTGCATAACTATTTAAAGAAAAAGATAAAGAGATAACTAAAGCAAAGATATACTTTATTACTTTCATAGTTTAAGTCTCAAAAGTAAGCAATTAATAAAATAATAGATTGTTCTATTAAGGTTTATTTTACAATAACTTACATTTTTTTGATAGTTATGACATAAAAAACGCAGATTCTGCGTATGCAAAAACTGCGTTATTGATCACTCAAATATTATCGCTTATTAAAGCAATACTATGCTCTTAAAAGCAATTGTAATACTGTTTAAGCACCGATTTTACGACCATCTTTTTTGCTAATCATAATGACAGAGGAGCGAGGGGTTTGTCCTTTGTGTGGGAAAGTTGAATCATTTTTCTCGCCTGGATGCTGCACATTAACAAACATAGTGCACTCATTATGGGCCCAAGCTATACCGGTAATTTCACACGAGTTTGGACCGGTTAAGAAGCGGCGGATTTCACCGGTAATAGGGTCACCACACAGCATTGAGTTGTGTCCTTGCCCTGCAAAATCACCGTCGTTACTGTATTTACCATCGGTTTGAATCCAAATACGACCACTCGAATCAAAGCCAATACCATCTGGGCTATTAAAAGAGTTTTCAGCAGTGACGTTATCACTACCAGAGCGAGGGTCGCCCTTAGGATAAACGTTAGGATTGCCTGCCATTACGTACATATCCCATTCGAAGGTTTCAGCCGTATGGTCATCCCCAGTTTCACGCCAGCGGATAATATGTCCATAAATGTTGTCTGAGCGTGGGTTTGCAGCGTTAGGCGCAAAGGTATCACCGCGTTTGCTATTATTAGTCAGGGTACAGAACACCATGCCATTTAACGGGTTAACCGCAATCCACTCAGGTCTATCCATCTGGGTGCCACCGACAAGGTCAGCTGCTTGACGGGTGTGAATAGCAATATCAGCCTGTGATTCAAAACCATTGGCTTTGGTTAAACCATTTTTGCCATGCTCTAGGGCGACCCAGCGTCCTGTTCCTTTTAATGGCTCCTTACCCCCATCAAAGATAGCAACATATAAAGTACCTTCATCTAACAGGTCTTTGTTATGAGCGATGTCCCCTTTTTTATAGGCTCGTTTACTAACGAATTTATAGATGCGTTCGCCGCGCTCATCATCGCCCATATAAGCAACTACTTTGCCATTTTTAGCCACTTGTAGTGCTACGTTCTCATGTTTGAAGCGGCCTAGGGCAGTACGTTTAACTGGGGTGCTATTTGGGTTTAAAGGATCAATTTCGACAACCCAGCCAAAGCGGTTAATTTCATTAGGATTTTTGCTTAAGTCAAAGCGATCATCAAACTTCTCCCAGCCATAGCCAGACTCCGCTTGTACCCCATAGCGTTTCATGTCTTTATTAATCACTGCGGCATTTGAAGCCCCGAACATGTCATCAAAGTTTTCTTCGCAGGTGACATAAGTATTCCAAGGCGTCTTACCACTAGAACAGTTACCAAATGTACCCAGAACATGCTTGCCATGGGGGTCAGCCTTTGTTTTTAGTAAGTCATGTCCCTTGGCAGGGCCAGACACCAGCATTGGCGTATGGGCGGTAACACGGCGGTTTAATGGCGAATTAACATCAAAGCGCATTTTGTTAGTCCCATCAGCTTTTAAGCCCAGCAGACTAAGTCCAACCACATTTTGGCTTTTTAGTACTTCGTCAGCCGTCTTTGGCATATCCTCTTTATGGGGGAAAAGGGTATTGTGGTTGGGATATTCGTTATTGACCGCTAATACACCACCGGCACGGTTAATTTCAAAAAACTCCATACCATCGTTGTTTTCACCAAACATCTTGGCATAATCTGCGCCTTTATTGCTACGGTCGTCCTTAAAACTTGGGGCATCTGGGAAAAGTTTGTCCCCAAACGAAATTAACACCTCAGCATTGTAACCCTCAGCGATACGTACAGAGTCTGTAGTGGCTGCTGGTAAAGCCTTAAAGTTTAGCAACTTTGATTTACCAGCTGCGTTAGCAAATACTGATGGACTGTAACCTCCTAAAAATGCAGCTCCTGAAAGGATACTACCTGTCTTCAAAAAACCACGGCGAGATAAGCTAATAGTCATTTTTAAACCTATAAATAAATAGATGTTTAGGGTTGGCGTAAGTAATACATAGAGTGGGTTATAGAACAGGTACTATAGTCATTGAATATTGCAATAATATGTCATTGTTAATTTGGCTAGCTGGATAGCTATCCTTTTACGGTAAAAGGATAGCCAGTATTGTGATAATGGGTGGTAACAGTAAATGCTGAAAGCTGACAATTGAAAACTGCAAAAAAACGCAAGCTTTGCTTTTGCAAAACTTGCGTTTTATATTTTTACTATCTACTGTTATTTGATTTTTATGGGATAAACTTATTATAAATATAACTATTTATGTCTTTAATTCTTTTGAAAAAAAATAAAAAGCTGAATTTTAAAAAGTAAGGTCATCTGAATCTATTTTAACTATAGACTCTTGACTTAATAGAGGTGATTATTAGAATAATAGAGGCATCTAGGATTCGCCTAGGTGGAAAAGTATGTCAACATTCGGATTGTAGACCCAAATGACCATTCTAACGTTAGAATGCTAATTTGTGTCGTTCCACAATCGCTGAGTAGATATACAACCAGTATATTTATTAAGTTGATTAATAGGTTGATCATACGGCATCTCCTAATACATGTTGGACTGTACCATTAGGAGGTCACCTTTTTTGTTTCTAAAAGGGTGGCGTAGACTTTGGAGGGGCGCTTCACTAGAAGTAAAGGATTGCAGTCGTCTGACCCTCCTCAGTTGGCAATGGAGATGATATGGTTTTAGTTGATAAAAAATTCTTCGAAGAGCGTAACAAGAAGCGTAACTATTTACATTTTGATAAAAAACGCTCTCCCTCCTTTGTATATGAATATGTTATAAACCCTTCTAACATTGTTAAGCACTCTTTTTATCCCTTTATATTTTATAACTTAGTGGATAATAA